>CAZGQB010000080.1:0-8317 GCA_964527055.1 uncultured Sulfuritalea sp. | reverse complement strand
ACATCGGCGGCGGCACCACCGAGGTCGGCGTGATCTCGCTGGGCGGCATGGTCTATGCCAATTCGGTGCGCGTCGGCGGCGACAAGTTCGACGAGGCGATCATCTCCTACATCAGCCGCAACTACGGCATGCAGATCGGCGACAACAGCGCCGAGAACATCAAGAAGCAGATCGGCTCCGCTTTCCCCGGCGCCGAAGTGCGCGAGATGGAAGTCTCCGGCATCAACCGCGCCGAGGGCATCCCGCGCAAGTTCACCATCTCGTCGAACGAAGTGCTCGAAGCGCTTTCCGAGCCGCTCAACCAGGTGGTCAAGGCGGTCAAGGACGCGCTGGAAAAGACGCCACCCGAACTCGGCGCCGACATCGCCGAGCGCGGCCTGGTGCTTACCGGCGGCGGCGCGCTGCTGCACGACCTCGACCGCCTGCTGACCGAGGAAACCGGCCTGCCGGTGATCGTCGCCGACGATCCGCTGACCTGCGTCGCCCGCGGCTCCGGCATGGCGCTTGAAAAGATGGACAAACTCGGCAGTATTTTTGCCAACGAGTAAGCCCGGCACCGTGTAGCTTGCACACTGGCCCCGCGGCAGCCTGGCGCGGGGCGTTTCCGGGTCCATCTTTCTTCCGAGGGCGCACCTGCCTTGATGTCCGTCGTAGGCCATGCACCGCCACCCTTTTTCAAGCGGGGTCCGGCACCGCTCGTGCGGCTGGTCTTCTTCGTCACATTGTCCCTCGTGCTGCTGGTCGCCGACTTGCGTTTCCACACCCTGGAATGGGCGCGCCTGGCAGTGGCCACGGCGGCCTGGCCGCTGCAGCGCGCGACCGGGATGCCGATCGATGCCGCCGGTGACTTCGGCGCCTACCTGTCGCGCCAGACCACCTTGTTGCGGGAAAACGAGGAGTTGCGCCGGCGCCAGCTCGGTACCGCCAACCTCCTGCTGCGCCAGGACCACCTCGAACAGGAAAACAAGCGCCTGCGCGCGCTGCTCGACATGCGCGCGCGGCAACCGGTCGAGGGCCGCATCGCCGAGATCCTGTATGCGGCGCGCGATCCCTTTTCGCGCCGGGTGATCATCGACAAGGGCAGCCAGCACGGCATCGCCGCCGGCCAGGCCGTGGTCGATGACATCGGCGTAATCGGACAGGTGACGCGGGTGTTCCCGCTGACCTCGGAAGTGCTGCTGCTGACCGACAAGGACCAGGCGATCCCGGTCGCGGTGCAGAGAAACGGATTGCGCGCCGTGCTTGCCGGCGCCGGCGCAGGGATGACGGAGTTGCGCTTCCTCGCCGCCAACGCCGAGGTGCAGGTCGGCGACATCCTCGTCACCTCCGGTCTGGACGGCGTCTATCTGCCCGGCCTGCCGGTGGCCAGGGTGGCAAAGATCGACCGCGACAGTTCGCATTCCTTCGCCCGCATCATCTGCGCGCCGCTGGCCGGCGTCGAGCGCCACGGCCTGGCCCTGGTGCTGGGCAGCCGCACGGAATTGCCGCCGCAGCCGGAGGATGCCCCGGCGACGCTCGATCAGCCGTCCCGCGGCAAGCGGGTGAAGGCGAAAGTTCGCTGATGCAACCCACTCACGCCTCCCGCCGCATCCTGCTGCCGGTCAGGAACTGGTTCATCGTGGTGACCCTGTTTTTTGCCCTGGTGCTGAACCTGGTGCCCTTCGGCCGCCTGCCAGGGATACCCGACTGGGTCGCGCTGGTGCTGGCCTTCTGGTGCATCCACCAGCCGCTCAGGGTCGGCATGGCGGCCGGCTTTTTCCTCGGCCTGGCGATGGACGTTGCTGATGCCAGCATCATGGGCCAGCATGCGCTGGCCTACGTGCTGCTCGCCTACTTTGCCGCCGGCTGGTCGCGTCGCGTGCTGTGGTTTCCGCTGGCGCAGCAGGCGCTGCACGTACTGCCCATGCTGTTCGGCGTGCAGCTGGTGATGTTGGCCACGCGCATGATCGCCGGTGCCGAATTTCCCGGCTTCCTGTGGTTTCTGTCCAGCGTCATTGCGACCCTGTTGTGGACGCCGATCACCTACCTGCTGCTGATGCCGCAGTTCCGGCCGGAAGACAAAGACGTGCACCGGCCGATCTGATGGTTGCGGGCAACCGAATACCGCGGCGAACATCGAGCGCAGCGAACAAACCAGTCGCCCCCACCCCGGGGTGGTGGGTCGGAACGGGCAATTCGCGCGGCACTGCTCCGCGCCCGTGGCGCCGGACGGCCACGCAGGGCCGTCCGGGGAACGGGGGGTGGGGGGCGATAAATTTGCTTTTGCGTAGCTTGCCGCTGGCGGGTCCGTCATTGCGGCGCGAGCGATAGATGGAATTCAAGAACCCCCAGGAGGAGCTCGGACGCTTCCGTTCGCGCCTGGCCTTCGCCGGCGGCTTCGTGCTGGTCTGTTTCATGTTGCTGTTCGCGCGATTCCTCTGGCTGCAGATCGTGCAGCACGACTACTACCAGACCCGTGCCGAAGACAACCGCATTTCGCTGGTGCCCATCGTGCCCAACCGCGGCCTGATCGTCGACCGCAACGGCGCCGTGCTGGCGCGCAACTATTCCGCCTACACGCTGGAGATCACTCCCTCGCGCGCCGGCGACCTGGAAAAGACCATCGACGGCCTGGCCACGATCATCGAAATCGAAGCCAAGGATCGCCGCCGCTTCAAGAAACTGATGGACGAGAGCAAGAGCTTCGAGACGCTGCCGATTCGCACCCGCCTTTCCGACGAGGAAGTGGCGAAGTTCATCGCCCACCGCTACCGCTTTCCCGGTGTCGAGATCAAGGCGCGCCTGTTCCGCCAGTACCCCGGCGGCGCCTTCGCCTCGCACATCCTCGGCTACATCGGTCGCATCACCGACCGCGACCTGGAAAAGATCGAGGCACGCGAGGAGGACGCCAACTATCGCGGCACCGACCACTTCGGCAAGACCGGCCTCGAGCAGCGCTACGAATTCGACCTGCATGGCATCAGCGGCCACGAGCAGGTCGAGGTCGATGCCGGCGGCCGCGCCGTGCGCACGCTGACGCATACGCCGCCGGTGGCCGGCAACCAGTTGACGCTGACCATAGACGCCGAACTGCAGCGCATCGCCGAGCACGCCTTCGGCGATCGCAAGGGTTCGCTGGTGGCAATCGAACCCGCGAGCGGCGGCATCCTGGCCATGGTTTCGGTGCCCAACTACGACCCCAACCTGTTCGTCGATGGCATCGACTCGCAGAACTGGCGCGAGCTCAACGAGTCGCCGGACAAGCCGATGGTCAATCGCGCCCTGAACGGCGCCTATCCGCCGGGGTCCACCTTCAAGCCCTTCATGGCGCTGGCGGCGCTGGAACTGGGCAAGCGGCGGCCGGAGCAGGCGATTTCGGACCCGGGATTCTTCAACTTCGGCGGCCACCACTTCCGCGACGACAAGAAGGGCGGGCACGGCATGGTGGACATGTACAAATCCATCGTGCATTCCTGCGACACCTACTACTACATGCTGGCCAACGACATGGGCATCGACAACATCGCCGCCTTCATGGGCCGGCTGGGCCTGGGGCAGCGCACCGGGATCGACATCGACGGCGAGTCGGAGGGTGTGCTGCCGTCGCAGGAATGGAAGAAGAAGCGCTTCAGGAAGCCCGAGCAGCAGAAGTGGTATGCCGGCGAGACCATCTCGATCGGCATCGGCCAGGGCTACAACGCCTACACGCCGATCCAGCTGGCGCAGGCTACGGCGACGCTGGCAAACAACGGCGTGATGTTCCGCCCGCACCTGGTCAAGTACGTCACCGATACGCGCAGCGGCGACAAGCGCCTGATCGAGCCGGAGCCCCTGCGCAACCTGCAACTCAAGCCGGAACATGTCGAGGTAATCCGCAATGCCATGATCGGCGTGAACAAGGAGGGCACCGGCGCGCGCGCCTTCGCCGGCGCCGAGTATGTTTCCGCCGGCAAGACCGGTACGGCGCAGGTTTTCTCCTACAAGGGCGCCGAGCACAAGACCGAGAGCATGGCGGCCCACTTGCGCGACCATGCCCTGTTCATCGCCTTCGCCCCGGCCGACAAGCCGACCATCGCGCTCGCGGTGCTGGTCGAGAACGGCGGCTTCGGCGCCCAGGCCGCGGCGCCGATCGCGCGCCAGGTGCTCGATTACTACCTGCTCGGCAGGAAGCCCAAGGCGCCGGCGCCGACGGACGAGGATGCCGTCGAAGGAGACCGCGAATGAATCCCGGCATCGGCATGGCAACCCTGCGCGAATGGTGGCGCAAGCTGGTCGACCCGCTCGACGGCCCCTTGCTGCTGATCGCCGGACTGCTGCTGCTGCTGGCGATCGGCATCATGGCCAGCGCCTCGCCCGAGCGGATCAACGCGCAGCTGATCAACATCGCCGTCGCCCTGGTGGTGATGCGCATCCTGGCGCAGATTCCGCCGCAGCGCCTGATGCACCTGGCCGTGCCGATCTATGTCGCCGGCGTGCTGCTGCTGGTCGCCGTGGCGCTGTTCGGCGACGTTTCCAAGGGCGCGCGGCGCTGGCTCAACCTCGGCTTCATGCGCGCCCAGCCGTCGGAACTGATGAAGATCGCCATGCCGCTGCTGCTGGCCTGGTTCTTCCAGCAGCGCGAGGCCATGCCGCGCCTGCGCGACTACGCGGTCGCCGCAATACTGCTGCTGCTGCCGGTAGGCCTCATCGCGCGCCAGCCGGACCTCGGTACCGCCATCCTGGTACTGGCGGCCGGCTTTTACGTGATCTTCTTCGCCGGCCTGTCCTGGAAGATCATGATCGGCATGGCCGTCGCCGCGGTCGCCGCGGCACCGCTGGCCTGGAACCTGCTGCACGACTACCAGCGCAACCGCATCATCACGCTCTTCGATCCGGAAAAGGATCCGCTGGGCAAGGGTTTCCACATCATCCAGTCCACCATCGCCATCGGCTCCGGCGGCATCTTCGGCAAGGGCTGGAAATCCGGCACCCAGGCCCAGCTCGAGTTCATTCCCGAGCGGCATACCGACTTCATTTTCGCGGTGTTTTCCGAGGAATTCGGCCTGTTCGGCAACCTCGTGCTGCTGGCGCTCTACGCGCTGCTGATCGGCCGCGGCCTGATGATCGCCGCCAATGCCGCGACGCTGTTCTCGCGCCTGCTGGCCGGCGCCGTGACCATGATCTTTTTCACCTACGCCTTCGTGAACATGGGCATGGTGGCCGGCATCCTGCCCGTGGTCGGCGTGCCGCTGCCGCTGATCAGCTACGGCGGCACGGCGCTGGTCACGCTGTTCATCGGGATCGGCATACTCATGTCGATCCACGGGAATCGCATGCTGGTGCAGAAGTGATTCGCCTTCTGCCCTTGATCCTGACTTTGCTGGTCGCCGCCTGCGGCACCCCGGTGCCGCGACCGGACGCCGATCGCAGCGAAGCGGCGGGCGCCGCCGTAGCACCGGTGCCGACCACTGCTCCGGCGACAAAGAAGCCCGGGCCGCCGGCGAAGTTCGGTGGCGGCTACAAGGATGACGGTCCCGGCGACGGCCCGGCCGTCGACCCGGACACGATTCCCGACGCGGTGCCGAAGGCGGAACCGCTGCACCGCTTCGCCAACAATCCCTATTCGGTCTTCGGCCGCGACTATGTGCCGCTGCGCGAGCTCAAGCCCTACAAGGCGCGCGGCATCGGGTCCTGGTACGGGCGCCGCTATCACGGCCAGAAGACCTCCAGCGGCGAGATTTACGACATGTATGCGATGACCGCGGCGCATCCGGTCCTGCCCATCCCCTCCTATGTCCGCGTCACCAACCCTGCCAACGGCAAGTCGGTGGTGGTGCGCATCAACGACCGCGGGCCGTTTCATGCGGGACGCGAAATAGACCTCTCCTGGACCGCGGCGTACAAGCTCGGTTACACAGGTCAGGGCAGCACCCTGGTCGAGGTCGAGAGCGTGCTTCCCGGCCAACTGCCCGCCGTTGTGCAAGCGCCGCCCGCAAGTGAAACCGCCCCCGGCTCCGCCGGAGGCATGACTTCTGCGCCGGCGCTGCGCCGCGAAGATGGGGCAGACCCGATCGCCAGGCTGGCCGCAGCCGAACCTGAGCCGCCGCTGCCGCCGCTGTCGCAGGTGCAGGACGGGCGCGGACATTTCCTGCAACTGGGCGCCTTCGGCAACCGCGACAACGCCGAGGCGCTGCGCGTGCGCCTGGCGCGCGAACTGGGTGATCTGTCGGACAAGCTGGTGGTTCAGTCCGGCGGCGGCCTGTTCCGCGTCCAGCTCGGCCCCTGGCCCGATGCCGCCGCGGCCCAGCTCGCGGGCGTGCGCTTGCGCGAGAGCTTCGGCATGGCGCCCGTGGTGGTGCAGCGTTAGTCGCTGATCGGCTGCGACAGGCGCGGCCGACTATAATTCCTTTCCCCTTTCCTGCGAATTTTCAATGCGATTTCTCGTTCTTGTGTTGACCCTGCTGCAGCTTGGCGCCAGCCACGCGCAGCCGCTACCGACGACGATCCCGGTACCTGCGGTCAGTGCGCGCGCCTGGCTGCTGATGGATTACGCCACCGGTCAGGTGCTGGCCGCGCAGGATGCCGATACGCGGCTGGAGCCGGCCTCGCTGACCAAGGTGATGACCACCTATCTGGTGGCCGATGCCCTGGCGCAGAAGACGCTCTCCCTGCAGCAGCCGGTGACGGTATCCGAACGCGCCTGGCGCACCCAGGGCTCGCGCAGCTTCGTGCCGGTGAACAAGGGCGTGTCGGTCGACGACCTGTTCAAGGGCATGGTGATCCAGTCCGGCAACGATGCCTCGGTGGCACTGGCCGAAGCCATCGGCGGCTCCGAGGATGCCTTCGCCGCGATGATGAACCGCACGGCGCAGCGCCTGGGCCTCAAGGACACGAATTTCCTCAATGGCAGCGGCTATTTCGAGGGGCCCGCGCCCAACCACTACTCCACCGCGCGCGACATGGCAAAGCTGGCTGCGGCGCTGATCCGCGACCATCCGGAGACCCATGCCCTGCATGCGATGAAGGAGTACACCTACAACGGCATCCGCCAGCACAACCGCAACCGACTGCTGTGGGCCGACCCGACCGTGGACGGCCTCAAGACCGGGCACTCGAACGCCGCCGGCTACTGCCTGATCGCCACGGCCAAGCGCGGCCCGCGGCGGCTGATTTCGGTAGTGCTCGGCACCGCCTCGGAGGAAGCCCGCGCCCGCGATTCGCTCAATCTGCTCAACTGGGGCTACAACGCATTCGAAGCGGTGAAGGTCTACGACAAGGGTCAGGCAATTTCGCAGATCAAGGTCTTCAGGGGCGCGCAGAACCTGGTCGGCGCAGGGTTCGCCGAGGATTTCGTGATCTCCGTGCCGCGCGGCATGGCCGACAAGGTCAGCGCGCAACTGGTCAGCAGGCAGCCCCTGGTCGCGCCCATCGCCGCCGGCAGCGCGGTCGGCACGCTGAAGCTCACCGTCGGCGGCCAGCCCTGGGGCGAATATCCCGTGGTGGCGCAAAGCGAGGTACCCCTCGCCGGATTCTTCGGCCGCCTGTGGGATGACATCCGGTTGTTCTTCCAATGAAGGCGCGGGTCTTCCTCAACGGCAAATGGCTGGCGGCGGGAGATGCCCGCGTCTCCGTCATGGATCGCGGCTTCCTCTTCGGCGACGGCGTCTACGAGGTGATCCCGGTGTACTCGCGCAAGCCCTTCCGCCTCGAACAGCATTTGAAACGCATGCAACAGAGCCTGGACGGTATCCAGCTGGCCAATCCGCATCGCCCCGACGAGTGGATCGGCTTCGTCACGCAACTGGCAAAGGAAGCCGAATGGGAAGACCAGTCGATCTACATCCAGGTTACGCGCGGGCCGATGGCGGTGCGCAACCACGCCTTCCCGAAAGAGGTGCGGCCGACCTCGGTGATCCTCGCCGAGCCGATGCTTACGCCGCCGGACAGCCAGCGCGAGCAGGGCATCGCCGCCGTTTCGGCCGCCGACATCCGCTGGCTGCGCTGCGACCTCAAGGCCACGTCGCTCCTGGCCAACTGCCTGCTGCGCCAGATGGCGGTGACCGCCGGCTGCGTCGAGACCGTGCTGTTCCGCGACGGCTTCCTGACCGAGGGTTCCGCGTCATCCATTTTCGTGGTGAAGAACGGCGTGCTGCTGGCGCCGATCAAGAACCACCTGATGCTGCCCGGCATCACCTACGACGTGATACTCGAACTCGCCGCGCAGCATGGCCTGCCGCATGAAGTGCGCGACATCACCGAGGCCGAAACGCGCGCCGCCGACGAGCTCTGGATGTGTTCCTCGACCAAGGAAGTGCTGCCCATCGTGGCGCTCGACGGCAAGAAAGTCGGCGCCGGCGGT
>CAZGQB010000079.1:0-8348 GCA_964527055.1 uncultured Sulfuritalea sp. | reverse complement strand
TCACCTACATCCAGCTGACCATGGCGATCCTGCCGATCTTCGTCCTCATCACCACGGTGCGTTCGGTGGCGGGCGACCGCGAGGCCGGCGTCTATGAATACCTACTGTCGCTGCCGGTGTCGCTGGCGGCCTGGTTCTGGGGCAAGATCCTCGGCCGCTACATCGTGATCTTCATGCCCGTGTTCGGCGCCATGGTGCTGGCGGTCGTGATCGCGCTGCTGCGCGGCATCGAGGTGCCCTGGGGCATGTTCGGCTATTACACCGCGCTGCTCGCGGTGATGGCCGCTTGCTTCCTCGGTATCGGCATGCTGATCTCGGCACTGGCGCGCAGCACCGACATGGCGCAGGGCGCCGCCTTCGTGGTCTGGCTGACGCTGCTGCTGTTCCTCGACCTGATCCTGCTCGGCGTAATGATCCAGGGCAAGGTCTCGCCCGAAGTCGCCGTCACGGTCGCGCTGGCGAACCCGCTGCAGGTATTCCGCACCGCGGCTCTCGCCCTGTTCGACCCGCAGCTGATCGTGCTCGGTCCCTCGGCCTACGTCATCCTCGACCTGTTCGGCACCCTCGGCTACAAGGTGTTCGCCCTGGTCTATCCGACCGTGGTCGGCGCGGCGGCGGCGGTGCTGGGCTATCAGATATTCAAGCGGGGCGATTTGCCGTGAGTGGCCGAAAGTTATGCCTCCGGCGGAGCCGGTGGCGGTATCCCTCGCGGACGGTGCCGGCGCTACGGCGATTCCTCGTCCTTGCGCTGCTGCTGGCCGGAACGGCGCAGGCCGCGAACAGCGACGCCCTGTTTGCCGCGAAACTCGACAGCAGCGACGGCAAGGTGGTCGCGCTCGAGACCTGGCGCGGCAAACCGCTGATCGTGAACTTCTGGGCGCGCTGGTGCGCGCCCTGCCGCGTCGAGATTCCGGAACTGGTCAAGACCCAGGATAAATACCGCAAGCGCGGCCTGGTCGTGATCGGCATCGGCCTCGAGGACAAGGCGGAATCCGTGCGCGACTTCATGAAGGCCTACGAGATGGATTACACCGTGCTGCTGGCCAGGGACGGGGGCATCGAACTGATGAAGGCCCTGGGCAACACGCGTGCCGGACTGCCCTTCACCGTGGCCATCGACCGCCGCGGCGAGATCGTCGCGATCAAGCTGGGCGCGATGAACCGCGCCGAGCTCGATGCCGCCGCCGAGGCGGCCCTGAAGTAGCCCGCAGGGTCCCGATGCAGACAAGAAACCTGCTCGACAACAGTTTCGGCAACCAGGCCGTAAGCGCGGCGGAACGGCGCCAGCGCATCGGCGTGGTGTTCGACTCGATTGCGCCGCGTTACGACCTGATGAACGACCTGATGAGCTTCGGCATCCATCGCCTGTGGAAGCGCAAGCTGGCGCGCCGGGTGGCGGGTGTGGGCGGCCTTGCGGTCGACCTTGCCGGCGGCACCGGCGACGTGGCGCGGCTGCTGGTCGATGGGGAGCGGCAGGTGGTGGTCTGCGATCCGAGCCTGCCGATGATGATGGCGGGACGCAGCCGGGGCAGCACCGGCATGACATGGCTGGCCGGCGAAGCCGAGAAGCTTCCGTTCGCCGATGCCAGCGTGGACCTGCTGACGGTCGCCTTCGGCCTGCGCAACGCCACGCATCTCGGCTCGGCCCTGGCCGAGATCCGGCGCGTGCTGAAGCCCGGCGCGCGCTTCGTCTGCCTCGAGTTTTCCCGACCGGCGAAATGGCTGGCGCCGTTCTACGATCTTTACTCGTTCCTAATCATCCCGCGCCTGGGCGCGCTGGTGGCCCGCGAGCCGCGGGCCTACCAGTATCTGGTCGAGTCGATCCGGCGCTTTCCGGACCAGCGGAACTTTGCCGCGCTGATGGAACAGGCCGGAATTGGCGACGTACACTGGGAAAACGTATCCTTCGGAATTGCCTGCCTTCATTTCGGTACTTGTCCCCATAATGTCCAGCCGCCCCCTGATCTGCGTGCATAGCGCTCATATTCCCTCGTCACACCGGCGGAAGCCGGTGTCCAGTGAGGCGCTCAACTGGATTCCGGCGTTCGCCGGAATGACGAGCCGGACTTCGTGGCTAATCGGGTGTCCCCATGAGACCTGAACTGCCCGCCGCCGTGACCGCAGCGCCGCCTTCCGGCTGGCGGGTCTGGTGGACCGCCACCCGGCCGCGCACGCTGAGCATTGCCGCGACGCCCGTGCTGGTCGGCACGGCGCTGGCCATGGCGGAGGGCGCCGCGCCGGGCTGGTTTGCGATGCTGGCGGCGCTGTGCTGCGCGATCCTGATCCAGGTCGGCACCAACCTGCACAACGACGCCGCCGACTTCGAGCGCGGTACCGACCAGCCCGACCGCATCGGCCCGCTGCGCGTCACCGCGGCGGGATGGGCGAGCCCGGCGGCGGTACGCCGCGCGGCCGTGATCAGCTTTGCGCTGGCCCTGGCGCTGGGCATCTATCTGGTCGCGGCTGGCGGCTGGCCGATCTTCGTCGCCGGCATCGCTTCGCTGCTGGCCGGCTGGTCGTATTCGGGCGGGCGCCATCCGGTTTCCCATACGCCCCTGGGCGAGCTGTTTGTCCTGGTGTTTTTCGGCCTGGTTGCCGTGGCGGGTAGCCACTGGCTGCAGCGCGGCGCCTGGTCGCCGAATGCGTGGCTGGCGGGGATCGTGGTCGGCCTGCCGGCGGCGGCGGTGTTGCTGGTGAACAACTATCGGGACCTGGAAGACGACCTGCGCAGCGGCCGGCGGACCCTGGCCGCCCTGATCGGTCGCGGCAACTCGCGCCTGGCCTATGCCGCAATGATGTCGCTGCCGTTCGCGGTGTTGCCCGTGCTGGCCTGGCATGGCCTGCAAGGCGCGCTGCTCGGCTTGCTGGCACTGCCCTTCGCCGCGTCGCTGATCCGCCGTCTGTACCGTACCGAACCCGGACCGCAGCTCAATCTCCTGCTGGCAGGCACCGCCCAGGCCGGGTTTGCCCTCGGCGTGCTGCTCGCGATCGGATTGCTGCTGTGAATCTGCCGGTGGTCGAGCTGTTCCTGCCGCTGGCGCTGGCCTTCATCATGTTCTCGCTCGGCCTGACGCTGGTGGTCGCCGATTTCAAGCGGGTGTTCACGCGGCCCCGGGCCATGATGGTCGGCCTCGCCGGGCAAATGCTGCTGGTCCCGGTTTTTGCCTACGCGCTGGCGCTGGCCTGGAACATGCCGGCTGAGATGGCCGTCGGACTGATGATCCTGGCCGCCTGCCCGGGCGGCGTCAGTTCCGGCTTGCTGACCCACCTGGCGCGCGGCGACACCGCGCTGTCGATTTCGCTCACCGCGGTGACCAGCGTCGCCGCCGTCATCACGGTTCCCTTCGTCGTCGATCTGGCCATGGCGCAGTTCATGCAGTCCGCGGCCGACGTGGAATTTCCCTTGCTGAAGATGGTGTGCGGCGTGTTCCTGCTGACCACGGTGCCGGTGGTGCTCGGCATGGGCCTGAAGGCCTGGCGACCGGCGCTGGCCCTGCGCCTGGAACGACCGGCGGGTCGCCTGGCGACCGCGCTGTTCGTGCTGATCGTGCTGGCCACCTTCTTCAGCCAGCGTCAGGTGCTGATGGCCAACCTGGGCAGCGTCGGGCCGGTCGCGATGCTGCTCAACCTGCTGGTGATCGCGGCGGGTTTCGCCATGGCGCGCGCCGGCGGCCTGCAGCGCAGCGACCGGATCGCGGTGGCCACCGAATGCGGTTTGCAGAATGCCGGCCTCGGAATCTTCATCGCCGCCAGCGTCATGCAGTCGCCGGCGATGACGGTACCCAGCGTGGTGTACGCCCTGCTGATGAATTTCGGCGCGATCGGCTTCGTGATCCTGATGCGCGGCCGCGAGCGAAACTTCGCCGGCGGGCGCACCGATGCCGCCGTTCGATGAGGCTGCCGGGCTGCCTGTGCGCCTTGCTCGTCCTGCCGGCATGGGTGGCATGGGCGGCGCCGGCCATCCCGCTGCAAGCCCTGATCGACGCCACGCCGGCCGGCGGCACGCTGCGCCTGGCGCCGGGAACCTACGCCGGGCCGGCCAGCATCGCCCGCCCGCTGGCGCTGGACGGCGGGCATCGCGCCGTGATCCGCGGCGACGGGCGCAGCACCGTGCTTTCGGTCGCCGCCAACGGCGTCACGCTGCGCGGCCTGCACATCACCGGCAGCGGCGATTCGCATGACCGGATCGACGCCGGCATCCTGCTCGAAGGCGACGGCCATCGCGTCGAGGACAACGAGATCGACGATGTCCTCTTCGGCATCCACCTCAAGCGGGTGAACCGTGCGCGTGTCGTCGGCAACCGTGTCACCGGCAAGAACCTGGAGCAGGGCATGCGCGGCGACGCGATCCGGCTCTGGTACAGCCGGCACAATGTCATCGAGGGCAACCGTTTCCGCCGCGCGCGCGACCTGACCTTCACCAATTCCGCCGACAACCGCATCGCCGGCAACCGCTTCGAGGATGGCCGCTACGGCATGCACATCATTTTTTCGCCGCGGCTGCAGGTCGAAAACAACCATCTCGCGGACACCGGCACAGGCATCGTGGTGCTCTACTCGCCCGACCTGGTGCTGCGCGGCAACCATGTCGCCCATGCCCTGACCGCCGGCGGCGGAGGCATCGTGTTCAAGGAGAGCAACGACGCCCTGGTCGAGAACAACGAGGTGCTGCACTGCTCGGTGGGCCTCAGGGTCGATGCGCCGCCGGAATCCGCGGGGCGGCTCATGGTCAGGAACAACCGCTTCGCCCACAACGTCATCGGCCTGTTCTTCTACGGCGAGGAGGGCGGCCACCGCTTCTTCGACAACCGCTTCGAGAACAACCTCAGCACCGTGGCGATCAGCGCGCCGGGCGCGGGCAGCGCCAATGTCTGGCGCGGCAATGTCTGGGATGACTACCAGGGCTTCGACCGCAACAATGACGGCATCGGCGACACGCCGCACGAGGTCTATCTGTTCGCCGACCGCATCTGGATGGAAACGCCGCTGGCCGCCTTCTTCCGCAATTCGCCGGTGCTGGAGACGCTGGATTTCCTCGAGCGCCTGGCGCCATTCTCCTCGCCGCATCTCGTGCTGCGCGATCCCGCGCCGCGCATGCGCTGAGCCTACAATCCCGATTCGACAACCAAGGAAGTTCCATGAAACATGTTCGCACCACGCTTCTGCTGCTGATCGCCGTGTCGCCGGCGCCGACTATTGCCGCCGATGCCGAAGCCGGCCTGCTGGTGATCAGGGCGCTGGGCAGCGTGAACGGCCAGGCGTTGGCCTGTTCCGAGGCCGCTCCCGCAGCCCGCGCCAAGCAGTTGATGCTGGCCCACGCACCGAAGACGCAACGCTTCGGCGCCGCCTACGATGAAGCCACGCAGGAGGCCTTTACCGCGCAGACCCGCTCCGGCAAGCCCTGTGCCGACGCGACCGAGTTCACCGCGCGCCTTAACCAGTTGGCCTTGCAGCTTTCCGAAACCCTGCCCGTGGCGGCGAAGTGAGATGAGGCGGCGGGCGCGTGCGCCGGTCTTGCTCGCGGTGCTGCTGGCCGCCGCGACGTCGGCGTTCGCCCAGACCGCCGCCGGCGCGCGACACACCGCGCCGGCGCAGGATGCCGCGCCCCTGATGCCGCGTTATCTGCTGATGGACGTGCAGGGCAGGGCGGTGACGCACGAGGATTTTCGCGGCCGCTTCCAGCTCGTCAGCTTCGGCTTCGTTTCCTGCCCCGACGTCTGCCCGACCACGCTGCTGGAGTTCAAGCACGTGCTCGAACTTCTTGGCCGCGAGGCGCAGCGGCTGCAGCCGATCTTCATCACCGTCGATCCGGAGCGCGACACGCGCGCGGTGCTGCGCGAATACACGGCGGCTTTCGACCCGCGCATCCTCGCCCTCACCGGCTCGCCGGAACTGATACGCCGCGCCGCCGACAGCTTTCGCATCCAGTACGAAAAAGTGCGCGAGCCGGGCGCTGCGCCGGAAAACTACACCATGAACCATACCGCCGGCATGGTGCTGCTGGATGGCCAGGGCCGCTTTGTCGCCCGCTTCGCCTATGCCATGCCGGCGGCCGAAATCGCGCAACGCATCCGCGCCGCGATGGGCGCCGACGGAGCGCGCTGAGCCGGGGCGCATGGTCAGCCGCCGCCGCTTTCTCGCCGCGGGCGCCGCACTCGGTGTCGCCCCTTGCTTTGGCCAATCGGTTCCCGACCTGCTGCCGGCCCCCGGCGGGCGCCGTGTCGTCATCGTCGGCAGCGGCTGGGGCGGCCTCACGGCGGCCCGCCACCTGCGCCGGCTGGCGCCCGAACTCGAGGTGCTGCTGATCGATCGCGACACGGCCTTCCGTTCGCTGCCGCTGTCCAACTCGTGGCTGGTGGGCCGCACGCCCGATGCCCCGCTGCAGCAGGACTACGCCACCGCCGCGCGTGCCTGGGGCTACCGGGCGCTCCGGGCCGAAGTCACCGCCATCGATCGCGAACGGCGCCGCCTGCATACCGCACAGGGCGCGCTCGGCTATGACTGGCTGATCCTCGCCGCCGGCATCCGCCACGATTATGGCCCGTGGCTGGGCGGCGACGCGCGCGCCATCGAGGCCACGCGCCGGCTTTACCCGGCCGGCTTCCTCGCCAATGAACTGGATGCGCTTAAGCAGAAGCTGGCCGACTTCAGGGGCGGCGACCTGCTGATGACCGTTCCGCCGCCGCCCCTGCGTTGCCCGCCGGCGCCCTACGAGCGCGCGGTGATGATCGCCTGGCTGCTGAAGACGCGCCGCATCAGGGGCCGCCTGGTCCTGGTCGATGCCGGCGGCGGCATGCAGCGCTTCAATCGCATGTTCGCCGAGCGCTACAAGGACCAGATCCTGCACCTGACCCACGCCCCGGTGAAATCCATCGACCCGTTCAACAAGACGCTGAACACCGAATTCGACGAACTGAAATTCGACGATGCGATCATCATCCCGCCGCAGCAGGCGGCGGACCTCGTCCGCCAGGCGGGGCTGGTCGAGGCAGATGCCGCGGGCAAGCCGGGCGGCTGGGCCGCATTCGATCCGCTGCACCTGCATGCCATCGGCGACGAAAGGGTGTTCCTCGTCGGCGACCTGCTGGGCCGGGCCTCGCCCCTGTTCGGGCACTACCCGAAGAGCGCGCACATGGCCGCCCATCTCGGCCGCATCGCCGCCGCGGAAATCGCCGCGCGTTCGCGCGGCACGCTGCCGCAGCCGCAATTGCCCGAGAGCGTGTGCCACGTCTACACCGACATCGAACCGCCGGAGATGATGCGCATCGACGCGCAGTATCGGCTGCGCGGCGACGGCCTGATCACCCAGGCCGTGCGCCAGCACGAAGACCCGCAGCCGCGCGGGGAGGACCGGCAGTGGGCGCAGGCGCTGTACAAGCAGATGCTGGGGCCGGACTGAAATTGCTGCTACCGGCCATAACCGGCCACTCGATGGGGCCTTCCAATTTGCATAGTCGATGCGTGCTCTGGCCCGCCGGAACGGCCGGTTTTCGGAAAGCAAAAGATTATCGACGCTGCCTTGACCCAGCCATAAGCCGCCATAGCCGATGCCGTGGAATTGTTCGATCGGGGCGAATCCGAGTGGCTGGCTTTTGCCCTTTCATTTCGCGGTGCCGAATGCTCCCAACTTAAACAAAGACAGCTTCGAGCACGACCCGCTTGGCGGTAGCCGTGACCTCCTTCAAGCGGCGATGACCCGGGCTGCGATCTATTTCATATCGAGGTTTTGTAAGAGCGCTGTCGCGAAGGGCCTGCCCTGGGCGAGGGCAGGGGTTGCCTCTAATGGAGTTGAGCGAGGTGGCGAAGCTGCAGCGAGCTCAGGCGAAGGCGAGTACCTCTGTCACAGGCTTCCTCGGCTTCTGCGGCCAGTTGCCCAAACCCGGACGGCCGACAGTCACCAGCATCACCGGAACATCGTGGTCGGTGAGGCCAAAAGCCTTGGCTACGCCAACGGGATCGAAGCCGATCATCGGCCCCGAGACCAAGCCGCGGCCCTGCGCTGCCAGCATCAAGGTCATGGCGGCCAAGGCACCGGACCGAATTGCTTCGTCTCGCTGTAGCGTCGGGTTGTCCCGATACATGTTCTGCGCGGCACCAACCCATCCGTCGAAGATCGCTTGGCTGATGATACCGGCGTCAAGTGTCGGCTTGAGTGCGGCGGACAGGGTCGTGTGCGGTGCCAAGGTGCCACACACGATGAACGTGACAGCGGCGTCCGCCACCTTCTGCTGCCCGTAAGCCAATGGCAGCAAACGCTGTTTGGCCTCGTCAGAGTGGACCGCGACGAATCGCCAGTTCTGCAGGTTGAAAGCGCTCGGCGCGTGCGTGGCCAGCTCGATCAGCGTCGA
>CAZGQB010000078.1:0-8412 GCA_964527055.1 uncultured Sulfuritalea sp. | reverse complement strand
CGCGACATCAAGTTCGACATGCAGCGCTGCGAGGGCTATCGCAATTTCTGCAACAAGCTGTGGAACGCCTCGCGCTTCGTGCTGATGAACTGCGAAGGACAGGATTGCGGCCTCGCGCCCAACGTAAAACCGGGATCGGATGCCTGCAATGCCACCCATCTCGACTTCTCCCAGGCCGACCGCTGGATCGTCAGCCGCCTGCAGAAGGTCGAGCAGGAAGTCGCGCAGCATTTCGCCGACTACCGCTTCGACCTGCTGGCCCGCGCCATTTATGAATTCGTCTGGGACGAGTATTGCGACTGGTACCTGGAACTGGCCAAGGTGCAGCTAACCCCACCCTCTCCCTCAATCCCTCTCCCTGAGGGCGAGGGAAGCGGCGAGCTGGCCGCTGGCCAGCAAGCTCGGCTGGAAGCGCAGCAGCGCGCCACGCGGCGCACCCTGGTACGCGTGCTGGAAACCGTGCTGCGCCTCGCGCATCCGCTGATCCCCTTCATCACCGAGGAACTCTGGCAGACCGTCGCGCCGCTGGCCGGCCGGGCGGACGCAGCGGACGACAAGCGCTCGCTGATGCTGCAGGCCTACCCGAAGGCCGATCTTTCGCGTTGCGACGCCGATGCCGAAGCCTGGGTGGCGCGGCTCAAGGAAATGATCAATGCCTGTCGCAGCCTGCGCGGCGAGATGAACATCTCGCCGGCCCGGCGCGTGCCATTGGTCGGCGCCGGCGATACGGCAATTCTGAACGCCTATGCGCCCTACCTCGCCGCGCTGGCCAAGCTCTCCGAGGTCACGGTAGCCGACGTCCTGCCCGGTTCCGACGCCCCGGTGCAGATCGTCGGCGAGTTCCGCCTGATGCTGAAGATCGAGATCGACGTGGCGGCCGAAAGGGAGCGCATGGGCAAGGAAATCCTGCGCATCGCGGGTGAGATCGCAAAAGCCGAAACGAAGCTCGCTAGCGAAAGTTTCGTCGCCCGCGCGCCGGCCGCCGTGGTGGAGCAGGAGCGTGCGCGCCTGGCCGGCTTCCAGGCCACGCGGGCAAAGCTTGTGGCGCAGAAGGAACGGCTGGGTTCATGACGTGGCAAGCCGGTGATTGTGGATTGAAGCGCAATCCTCGAATCACCGGAAAAGGCAGGAGGCCTCTCGCGCCAGGCCATCCGGCCGACAAGGCGGGTTAGCGATAGCGCCGCAGGTACCGGGACTCAAAGCGCTCCTTGGCGCCATGCATCAGCTTCAGCGGCGGCCAGCTCCGGTGCCACCGGGGGTCGTGGCGTCGTAGTCGAGATCGATGGAGAGGCTCAGCGCATTCCCTGTTTGACTTCGGACAAACCACGCGGACACGCCGTCCGGACAATTTCCGTCATGTCACTTCTTGCCGGTGTCCGCGGGAGCGGTCGGCTTGAGTCGGGCGAGCCCGATCATGTGCAGCGCCCATTTCTCGAAGATCGGCTCGGTACCGCCACGGCGCATCTTGTACAGGAAATATTTCTCGAAGGCGATCTTCGCCCAGTGCGCCCACCGGCCTTTCGCGAACCAGGTCACATTGCGCGGCGGAATCTGCGGCTGGGCGATGAACACCGCGCCGGTATCGCCAAAATCCGCGATGCAGAACGCGTTCAAGGTCGCCTTCGCCTTGGGGCTCTGTCCGGTCAGTTCTGCCGTGATGTTGCTCACTACCGCACTTACCATCGACTCGATCATGTAGCCGGTCTTGGGTTGCCCGGTCGGCACCGGCGTGGTTTCCACCGGCGTCAAAGCGACACACGCGCCGGCCGCGTAGATGTTCGGATACTTCGGGCTGCGCTGGTGCTCATCCACGATCACCAATCCGCGCGGATTGACCAGGCCATCCACCGCCGCGACGGCCGCCACACCCTTGAAGGCAGGCACCATCATGGCGTGCGCAAACGCGACTTCGTGCTGCTGCGCAAGCTGGCCTTTCGCGTCGAGTTCCTCGGCGAACAGCTTGCCGGGCTCAATCTTGGTCACCCTGGCATTGGCGATCCACTTGATGTGGCGATTGCGGAACTCATGTTCCATCATGCCCTTCGAATCGCCCACGCCGGCGATGCCCAGATGCCCGATGTAGGGTTCGCTGGTGACGAAGGTGATCGGCACGCGGTCGCGCACGCGATGCCGGCGCAACACGGTGTCGAGAATCGCCGCATATTCGTAGGCCGGCCCGAAACAACTGGCGAACTGCACGGCGCCGATCACCACCGGCCCCGGGTTGGCCAGCAGCTTCTTGAAATCGGCATAAGCCCGCTCCGCTTCGTCCACGGTGCCTATCCACTGCGTATGGCCATGGTCCGGCCCGAGACCCGGCACGTCTTCATACGCGCAGCGGAGGCCGGTCGTGATCAGGAGGTAGTCGTACGTGACCTCGCGGCCATCCTCGATGATCAGCCTGTTGCCCGGCGCATCGATCTTGCCGACCCGTCCCGCGATGAATCCGATGCCGCGCTTCTTGAGGTACGGCGCCGCCGGCAGCGTGATGGTTTCGCGTGTGCGCCAGCCGACCGCGAGCCAGGGAACCGATGGCACGAACTGGAAATAGTCCGTTTCGTTGACCACGGTAACTTCGTGTTGGCGTTCGAGCGCCGCGCGCAATTCGTAGGCCGCGGGCATGCCGCCGAGTCCGGCACCCAATACCACGATGTGAGCCATGAGATTTCTCCGGTGCAGAAGGGGGTAGCCGGTTCAGGGTAGCAAATGAATGGTGCGATTACACGCTCGCCGGCTACTGCCGCGACAAAGCCGTCGGGCGTGTCGCGATCCCCGTGGTCAGAACACCAGAACCTTGTCGGCCCACATGGTCCATTCGGTCAGGATGTCCATGGTGCCGCGCCTGGCGCCCTCGATCAGGCGCTCCTCGGCCATGCCGCGCGCATCCATGCAGGTGCCGCAAACCGAGATCTCGCCGTTGCGGCGAATTACTCCGCCGAGCATGTCGCCGAGGTTGTAGTAGCCCTGCGGTACCTTCTGCCCGGCGGCGGCGCAGGAAGCGGCATCGCCCATGAGAAATACGCGGACTTCTTCATTGGCATTGAGCAAGGTGCGCGCAAGGCGTGCTGCGTTGTAGCTGCGCTCGGTGCCATAGGGCGGGTCGTTGAGGATGAACAGATTTTTTGCCATTTCACTTGCCTCCTGTCTTGATGGTGGATTTCAGAGCTTTACTTATTCGATTCATTTCCGATGGATGCGCCGGACTTTGGTAGCCTCGACGCCCCTTATCCTTCCAGGGCGCCGGCGCCGGCGCGAACCTGCTTGCGATTTGCCCAAGCCCACTTTCACGATAACGCTCTAATGATTGTTGGATCAATCTAGTCCAAGCGCGCATGGATTGTCAATATGTCCCACAAAATAATTGACATACGATCGCCATAACTTTAGATTGAGTGCCATGAACGACTCCCGCCACGTCAAGGACCTGCTCTACGAACAGGTGGCCCGCATCGGCAAGGCGGCGAGCAGCCCGAAGCGGCTTGAGCTGATCGAGCTGCTGTGCCAGGGCGAAAAGTCCGTCGAAACCCTTGCCCGCGAAGCGGCGGTCAGCGTAAAGCTCGCCAGCGCCCACCTGCGCGAGTTGCGCGCCGCACGCCTCGTGGAAACCGAAAAGCAGGGCAAGTACGTGATCTACCGGATCGCCAACCGCGAGGTTGCCGGTTTCTGGGTGGCGATTCGCTCTGTCGCGGAAGACCGGCTGGTGGAACTGCGCAATGTAATTGAACAGATGGTCAGCCATCCGACCGAGCTGGCGCCGCAGGATCGCGAAAGCCTGGTCAAAATGGCGCGCAAGGGCGATGTGGTGGTCCTCGACGTACGGCCGTCGGACGAGTTTCTCGCCGCTCACCTGCCATTCGCGCGCTCGATCCCGATCGACGAGCTGAAGCTGCGACTCTCCGAACTGCCGAAGGGGAAAAAAGTGGTCGCGTATTGCCGCGGACCCTACTGCCTGATAGCGCGTGACGCGGTCGAACTGCTGCGCAAAAAAGGCTACGACGCGGTGCGACTGCCGGAAGGCGTGGCCGAGTGGGGCATTGCACCGGTGCGGTGAGCCGAAAAGTCGGCGCTGGCGAGACGGCGGCCAACGCCCCGCCCCCGGTTGCGACGCTCCGGTACTGATCGTGGCCCGGGAGCACGGGAGCGCGGGCGACCGGAAGGCTTTGCGCGCCGTGCGCCCAAAGCGCGCACGGCGGTCCGTCCGGCTTAGTCCTTGTCGCCGGCGGTATAGGCCAGCGCCTTCTTGATGGCTTCCGGCGATTCCATGATCTTCATGAAGCTGTTGTCGCCCATCATCGTCAGGTCGGGAAAGCTCGCCGCGATGCGGAACCTTGCTGCCTGCGCGAACGCCTTGTCGCCAACCACGAGTATTTCATAGGGCAGGTGCGCGGCCGACTTGACGTCCTTGAAGTCGATCTGGCCCATGATGTACTTTTCATCGATGAACTTGTTCTTTTCCGCGCCCTTCATGGCGACGCCGAACACGACTTCCTTCTTGCCGGGAATGTCGATGCGGTACACCTTGGTCACGCCCTGCTTGCCGGCGGCGAGGCCGGCCTCGACCTGCTTGACGGCTTCCTCGTGGCTGGCATGCCTGACCAGCGGATCGGGTTCGTCGAAGTATTCCATGCCAAATGCGTAGTGATACTTGCGCAACTCGGCAGCAGTCTTGCCCTTGGCGCCGAATTCCTCGACCTTGCCGAGCGCGGCCTGCAGCCTGGCCGCAGTGTCCTTCAAATCCCCGGCCAAGCGGAAGACGTTCGACCAATAGGCGGGATTGGCATAGGCCACCTGCACCTCGTCCTTGACCTTGGTGATCGAGACGCGCTGGCCGGCGCCGAAGCCGCCGTATTCCGATTTCGCCGCGGTAGTCTTCAATTCATCATTGGTCACGATGACGATGGTGGTGTTGGCATAGGGGCTGTAGCTGCCGGCGATGGCAAACCCGACCTTGATCAGTGCGGCTTTGGTCGCCTCGACCTTCTGCGCCAGATCCCCCGCGCCTTTCGAGCCGAGCACGAAGGGTTTCAGAACGGCATCCTGGGCGGATGCCACGGTCGCGCAAACTGTGAAGGCCAGCGCGCCAAGAAATTTGAACAGTTGCGACATGTGTTTCCTCCGAAATCCTTTTTCAAGTGATTCAAATAAAACGGGGCTGGTTATCCAGCCCCGTCTTGTCAGATCTAAGCCTGGTCGCCCGATGTCGAACGACCGTCGAAATAATCCTTAAAACTTGACCCCGTAGGAAACGCCGAAGGAGTCCTCGTACATCTTGAGGTTGGCATTGCCGCCGCCCAGGAGAGGCGGAATCGAGCCGGAGCCCTTCACCGTCTCCTCGAAAGCATGCATATAGGCGAAGGTTACTTCGCCACCGCTCGCCAAACGCCACGTCGCGCCCAGGGTCAGGTGATCCTCGACAGTCGCGGGTGCCAGGATGTTGAAGAAGGTCTGGCTCTTGGGAATCGGCTGACTGCCGTGGTTGTATCCGGCACGTAGCGTCCATTCCTTGTTCAGGTCGTAGGCAAAGCCGATCTTGTAGACCGTCATGTCATCCCAGCCGAAGCCTGCACCCTTATTCGTGCCAAGCTGCGGGGAAGTACCAAATGGGAAGGGAAGATTCAGAGGATTCAGAGGATTGCCGACGGAGTCCACCTTGCTGAAATTGATTTGGGTAATATCGGCAGCGATCACCAGCTGGGGCGATGCCTGCCAGGACATGCCGATACCGTAATTCTCGGGAATGTCGAACCCGCCTTTCTCGGCAAACAGGCCCTTGTAGTCATCGAATTCCTGCATCTTGGTCTTGGATTGGTAGGTCGCGCCCAGCTTCAGAGTCGGGGTGATCTGCCCGGTCCAGCCAATACCGATGCCCCAACCCCAGGAACTGTCATGATCATTGTTGGTGAGCTTGGTCGGAGCGCTCGACATGGGGGCAAAAGGTTGAATGCCGAAGGCCTCAAAGGTCTGGTAAGCAATCTTGAGGCTCACGCCGATCGCGTGGCTTTCATTCAGCTTGTAAGACCAGGTAGGAGCAATCATGAGCTGCGCCAGATCAACACCGGCATTTCCCGTAGCACCATATGCGGCATAGGGGTTTCTGTTGTAATCGGTCGCCATACCGCCGTTGCCGTACACCGAAACACCCAGTGACATGTTGTTGGCAATCATTTTGTTGTAGCCGAACTCGGGTACAAAATAATTTTCCGAACTGTTGCCATCAAACTTGCCGTCAGCAAACCCGCCGGGAGTCCCCACGATCGTCGTATCGCGCTGCGGGCGGAAATAATCGACGCCGGCATCCCAGCGGTTGCCGACCAGCACCATGTTGGCGGGGTTGATGGCGGCCGCCATCGCGTCCTGGCCGTAGGCGATGCCGACACCACCCATGCCCTTGGCCTTCATGCCATAGCCGTGGGGGAAATAGCCGTTGGTGGCGAAGGCCGAACCGGACAGGCCGGCGAGGGCGATGAGTGCCGCGATTTTTTTCAGTTGCATGGTGAAGCCTCCCTTGGTTCTGTCGATTTCAGAAAGTTGCATACGTAAGCTGAAGCCATCATTCAGGGACCCCGGACAGACCGTCTGCCGGTCCGGACCCGTGTTGCAGTCGGGCTCTACATGAAGAGGCTGACATCGGCCTTCTGCGCTACGGGCAGGAAGGTCGCCGCGCCCGCGAAGTCGAGGCCGGGTATGAAGTCGTCGTGGTTGAAGCCGAACAGGTCGACCGTCATCTGGCAGGCGATGAACTTGACGTCGGCTTCCAGCGAAAGGCCGCGCAACTCTTCGATGGTGGCCACGCCGTTGTTCTTGATGGTCTGCTGCATCAGCATGGTGGCTACGTTCTCGAAGCCCGGCACGCCGGCCTGCACGATGTTGGGGATGTTCCAGTTGATGCCCTTGAACCACTCCGGCCCGAAGGGCATTTTCATCGGCATGCCGGGGTTGCCGAGCGGGCTCACCTTGAGGTCGGAGACGTCCTTCTTCAGCAGGTTGAGGCCATAGAAGGTGAAGAAAATCGACACGTCCCAGCCCAGCGCAGCGGCAGTGGAGCCGAGGATGAAGGGCGGATAGGCCCAGTCCAGGGTACCGCGCGTGGCGATGATGGCCATCGACGGCGTTTTCGACTCTTCGCGGGCACGCAGCGCTTCTTCCAGCTTCTGCGGCAGCAGTTCTTCAAGACGTCGATTGACGAGTTCGTCGATGTTTGCAATTTCGGGGATGGCACCCATGTTTCTGCTCCAAGTCCGTATGACCAAGTTCGAATAGTCTTATAAACCGCAGTGCAGCAACCAGACGATTTTTTCTATACCCCTATAGCGACCAGTGATTCCCCGCGCACCAGGCGCGGACCGTCCTGCAGGGAGCCCGCTCTGCCGCAAACGACACGACCTGCCCGCAGGCAGGTCGTGTCGGGAGCGGGCAATGCTTATTTGCGCTTCATGAAAAATTCGAATTCCTTGTCTTTTTCCGAACTGGCGAGCAGTTCATTGCCGGTCTGCTTGGCGAACGCGGAAAAATCCTTCACCGAGCCGGGATCGGTGGCAATGATGCGCAGCACCTGACCGGTCTGCATTTCGGCGAGCGACTTCTTGGCACGCAGGATGGGGAGCGGGCAGTTGAGGCCGCGGGCGTCGAGTTCCTTGTCGAAGTTCATGTTTTCTTCCTCTCTTGATGTGCTTAAGGTGATACGGGATTGTTAAATCAGCTTTTGATAATATACCCAATGCCCCTATCTATCAACCGGGTTCAGGCGATCGACTGGTAATAGAGATTCTGCGGATGATTGGCCTGGGCGAAGAAATACCAGCGCTCGGCCAGCAGGCCGGCATACTGCACCACGAATGCCGCCACCAGCAGGCCGAAGCCTCCTTGCATTGCGGACAAGAGCAGCATCAGGGGCAACGGAAATGCGGCGACCAGGAAAAACCACTTCACCCCGCGCAGGACCGCCACCGGCCGGCCGTGGAAGAACTCGCGCGTGTTGAAGCTGCCGCCCATGAAGCCCTGGGTCTTCTGCACGATCTGCGGATGCTTGATGCCGATGGCGGTCTGCAGCGTCGATTTTGGTTTGAGACGGGTGTTGCGCACCAGCGATGCGACGCGGCTCAGCAGTCCGAGCACCGTGATGATGGCCGCCCAGCCGGCAAGGAATGCCACCAGTTCGGGCGCGGTGCGGGCAGCGAAGGCCGCCGCCAGAGTGAACCCGGAGGCACCCCCGAGCAGGATATAGTTGGCCACGGTCAGCGGCGAGTGCCATTCGGCCAGGAACTTCAGGCAGGCATAGATCATTGCGGTACAGACGAACAGGGCGAAGGCGAGCACGGTACCCGCCACACCGAGGATGGCACTGGGATCGACGGGCAGCCCGCCGGGCAGGGTCATCAGCACCGGATGCCAGTCCAGCCAGTGCGCCAGGCC
>CAZGQB010000077.1:0-8445 GCA_964527055.1 uncultured Sulfuritalea sp. | reverse complement strand
GCGAAGTCAAGGCACTCGGTCGGGCGCTCGGCTGTTCGATCAACGATGTGCTGCTTTCCGTAGTGGCCGGTGCATTTCGTGCCTATCTGCAACAGAAGGGCGAAGCCGTCGACGGTGTAGAGGTACGCGCGATGGTGCCGGTCAACCTGCGCTCGGCCGGCGACGAAGGGACGCTGGGCAACCGCTTCGGGCTGGTCACGCTGTCGCTGCCGATCTGGGAGGCCAACCCCTTCGCCCGGCTGTTCCTGGTGCGCGAACGCATGAACGACCTGAAGCACTCCTTCCAGCCGCCACTGACACTGGGCGTGCTGGCCGCCGTCGGCCTGGCGCCCAAGCTGGTGCAGCAAGCTTTCCTCGACATGCTGGCGGCCAAGGCCAGCGCGGTGATGACCAACGTGCCAGGACCGAAAGAGCCGCTCTACCTTGCAGGCGCACGCGTGGATCAATGCATGTTCTGGGTGCCGCAGTCGGGCGACATCGGCATCGGCGTCTCCATACTCAGCTACAACGATGCGGTGCAGTTCAGCCTGATCAGCGACCGCCACTTCATCCCCGACCCCGAGACCGTCACGCCGCTGTTCGCCGCCGAGTTCGAAAAAATGCTGCTGGCGCTGCTGATGCTGGAATGGGACCGGCCGATCGATCCGGTCCTGGCCGAGGAAAGGCTCTTCGGTCGCCGCATCACCGGGGTGCCGGCGGCGCCATCGCACAGACCGGCGCGGCGCAAGGCTGCGCCAAAGTCGTCGGCCGCAACCGCGGTATCGCCGGCGACGTCGGCAGGAGATACCGGCTCCGGCTACGCCGAAGACATGACTCCCGAGCCGACCACCGCGCGACGGATGCCGAAGCGGTTCCGGAAGTAGGACTTACTCCTCCAGCTCCGATTTCGCCAACTCGACGTCGAGCTTCTCCATGGCTTCGATCGGGGTCACCGCGGCGGCCTTTTCGTAGAGGTCGATCGCGTCATCCATGCGCTTGTCGCCGAACAGCAGGACCAGCGCATTGGCATACTCGATGCGGGCGATCGCTGAATCCGGCGCCAGCTTCAACGCCGTATCGAAGTGCCTGATGGCGACGTCCCTGCTCGCACCGAAGGTCAGCTTGGCCACCATGGCACCCATCTTGTCCACCACCTCGGCATGGTAGGCACCCAGAGCGACATGCGCCTCGGCGTGCTTCGGATCGAGCCGTAAAGTCGCCTCCAGGGCCGACTTGATCCGCCCGCCCAGGCCGTCCGTCAGCGCCTTGAGCACCGAGATGCCCTGGCTGTAGCGGCCCAGCGCGTAGGCCTGGAAGTAATGCCCGTTGATGTTCTTCGGCTGCGCGCGCTGCAGTTCGTCGCTACGCGCGGAAATGGCCTCAAACAGCTCCTGCTTGCGCCTGTCGTTTTCTTCCAGGTAGGTGGCGTAAATCATCGCGGCCTTGTTGGCGGCGTTGTAGCCATCCAGGCCGGCGGCGAGGCCCGCCTCGCAGGCGGCCTGGAACTCGCCCTGGTGATATAGCCGCCAGGCCTCCTGCACGGCAGGATCGGCTGGGATGGGCTCGCGGTCGCCGCGATGCAGGCGTTCCCAGTTCTTCTTCAGCGCGTCTCTGGCGTAGACGAAGGATTTGTCGGCGTGCGGAAACTTCTTCCAGGCCGGGCTTGCGATTTTGGCCCTCATCGTATTCTCAGTCAGTCAGGTAGTTCTTCGACACTTCTTCGAACAACTGGCGCGACCGGCCCACAAGGTAGGGCGCGGCGAGCGCCATGACCTGGAAGGCGCCGCGCGACAGGCTGTTGGCATCGATCTTCTTGCGTGGATCGCTGACGAACTCGAAGGACAGCCAGTAGGTCGCGACCACGGTCATGTTCACGGCGAGTGCCTGGATCTCGGCCGGCGTCGCCCGCATGTCGCCGGTCGCCACCAGGCCCCTGCAAATCGCCGTCGCGGTACCGACCTTGCGCGCCACAATGCGCTTGAAGTGGGTTTCCAGCAGGCGGTTGCGCGACAGCAGTTCGTTGATGTCGCGGTAGAGGAAGCGGAACTTCCAGATCGCCTCGAAAATCAGGTGCAGGAAAAGCCAGATGTCTTCCACGTTCGGCGCCCGCCTTGCCGGCGCGGCCAGGGTGTCTTCGATCTCGCGCTCGAAATCGGAAAACAGGGACTCGATGATCTCGTCCTTGTTGTGGAAATGGTAGTACAGGTTGCCGGGGCTGATACCCATCTCATCGGAAATGAGCTGCGTCGTGACATTCGGCTCGCCGAAGTCGTTGAACAGTTGCAGTGATGTTTCCAGGATGCGCTCGCGCGTGCGGCGCTTCGGTTTTCGTTCCATCTATTGGCAATCTCCGCTAGCGGCAGAGGATAGCAGAAACCTCCAACCCGCCTGTCATCGAGGCCGGGTCAAGCCGGCTGGCGCAGGCGGCGCAGGCGCTTTAGCGCCAGGGCAAGTTCATCCAGGGTGTCGGACAGGCGCAATGCGGTCAGCCCCATCGACCGGGCGCGATTGCGTTTCAGCCGGGCCATGCGCCGCGCCAGGGTACGGTGCGGATCGGTGAGCACGGCACGATTGATGGACACCCCGTGCCGTGCAAGTTTCGGCGCCAGTTCGTCGTGCCGCCGCAGCAACTCCTCGCGCGTCTTCCGGTAGGCCTGTTCCGATAGCCGCTTGCGATCGGCATAGCTGAACATGTTGGTGAAGAACATGTCCGCATCGTCGGGGCTGGGCTCGAACAGGATCACGTCTGCGTCCCTGTATTCGATGTCGTACTTCGCTAGGCCGGTCTTCATGCGCGAGTGGATGATGGAGCGGAAGGTCTGCGCCAGGACCACGGGCAGGCCGCCATCGACCAGCCGGCGTTGCTTGAGATGCCTTTCATGCGCGGCATGGCGGGCGTCGAACGGCACCAGCGGATTGATACAGATGACCAGTTTCACCCCCTCCTTCAGCGCGACCGAGGCGTGCAGGGTTTTCTTCAGCGCACCGTCGACATACCAGCGTCCCCCGATCTCGACCGGCGGAAACAATCCTGGTAGAGCGGCGCTGGCCTGGACCGCGGTGGATACGGGGACGTCCTCAAGGCCCTTCGAGCCGAACGCGACCGATGCCCCGGAATCCAGGTCGGTGGCTACCAGGAACAGGCGGGTACCAATCCGGCGGAAGTCGTTGCTCAGGCCGGGCAGAGAGAACAGGCGGCGGAGAAACTCGTCTATTCCCGCGTTGTTGAAAATCCCGGTGGGAATAGCACGCGAAAGACGCTGGAAGGGCGCGAGAAAGTCCTGCCGCCAGGGGCTGCTCAGATACTCGCGCAAGGAATCGAAACACAGGCCCGGCACCGTTGCTCCGCGCCGCGCGTACTCTCCGAATGCCGGCTTCAGCAGCATCCCGGGTTCGAAAGGAATCTCGGCGGAGTCGCTATCGATGAACATCCGGCACAGATAGTCCGGACTCAGGCCGTTGGCCAAGCCGGCAGCGATGAAGCCGCCGGCACTGACACCGACATAGGCGTCGAGGCCATTGAAATCGAAACCGTCCAGCGCCTCCGAAAGCGCCATCACCGCCCCGATCTCGTAGACCGCGCCAAGGGGGCCGCCACCAGCCAACGCCAGGGCCGTACGCGGCTGACGGGAGGTAGAAGCACCCACGTCACTATTCCCGGCCGCAGGTCATCCGACTTGTTCAGCGAATCCTGCGCTCAGGCTGCCGCCTTGGGCGCCACCTTGCGCACTGCCTTGAGCACAGGCTTGGCACCGGCACGGCGCACAGGTTTGGCCGTCGCCGGCTTCACTGACTTGTTCAGCTTCTCCACCTCGGCCTTGAGTTCGGCGACACGCCTGGCCAGCTGGGCTACGTCATCCTTGGTCGGAACACCGAGGCTGTTCAGGGCGCGCTCAACGCGATTCTCGAACACCTGCTCCAGCTTGTCCCATGTGCCGGTTGCCTTGGAGGCCATTTCAGTGACTCTATCCTCCGTCACCTTGCGGGTTTTTTTCTGGATCGCTTCGCCTTCGCGAATCAGGGCATCGTAAACCTTGTTGCCTTCCTGCTGCGCCTTGGCGAAGGCGCCCAGGCCGGCCAGCCAGATCTGCTGCGCCGACTCACGAATGGTGGCGGACAGCTGGCTGTCCTTGCCGACGGATTTCAGTTGCTTTACCACGAGCTTCTTGACCATGACAATCTCCTGTTTGAAGGCATTCCGGGAGCCTCGCCATCGAGGCTGCTGCAGGATCGCTTGCCTCCCATGCGCGGCAGTCTAGCCAACCCGATTAGAGACCTCACACTAATGTTCCCGGAACGGCCATCAGGACAAAGTCATCAAGTCGATACCGATCCCGGCCCGCGCCCGGCGGCGGCAGCGGCCAAAAGCCGGATGCAATGGGTGGACCCGCAATACCGGCAGAAACGTCGCGCCGGACGCCGATCCCGGGGTGGCCTTCAGCTGACTCTGGTCGCCCACCGATCCGGGCACTCGGCGGAATGCCTTAAAATTGTGCAACAGCCCGGGACAATTGCTATGCCGCTGCCTTTTTCTTCGCAACAGCCTTGCCCGCCACCTTCCTTGCCGCCGCCGGTTTTGAAGCGGGCTTTCTGGGTACCAGCTTGACTTCAGCGGGAGTCTTCATTGCGACGGCCTTCTTTGCCGTCGCCTTCGCGCGAGCAGCTCCGCCTTTGCGCTTCCAGGTCAACCGTGCCTTTTTCGCGAGGGCTACTACCTTGGCAATGTCTTCGTCGGTGTACACGCCCTTGACACCCGAGATGGCCGCCAGTTTCATGCCGTGCTTGATCCCGAGTTTGTAGATCTCCTTGACCTTTTCCCACTCGGTGTCGCGGCCGATGGTAAATACTTCGAAGCGCCCTTCCAGCGCCAGCACGATGGTTTCCGCCAGACAGGCGTAGATCACGTTCTTCGGCAGACCTATGGACTTCATGCCCTTGACCGGTGTCGGCAGTTCGATTTCGCCCGACTCGATCACCAGCACATCCGGACGCTTGGCTACCTCCTCGGGCGGAAGGTCCAGCGGCCGTGCGACGTCGGTGATGACGCAGCCCGGCTTGACCTTGGTGATGTCGAGGATCTTCTTGCCGGCCCCCGAGGTCGAGGTGACGATCATGTCCATGTCGCCCAGCAGGCTGTCGTAATCCGTCGATGAAATTACCCTGGCGTCCGGCGTATCCCGCAGGATCGAATCGCGGAGTTCATTGAGTTTCTTGATATCGCGGCCGGCGATCACGACTTCGTCGAAAGCCATCGCCAGCAGGCGGGCGCTGACCGAGCCGATGGAACCCGTGGCGCCGATCACCATGGTCTTGGCGGGCACCCGTTTCGAACCCTTGGCCGGCTTGATCAGTCCCATGCGGCGCATGGCGTCGGCGGCCGCCCACAGTGCCCCCGATGCGGAATAGCTGTTTCCCGTGGTGATCGGAATGCTCGCGCGTCGCGCCACGGTGATGCCGGCATCGCCGACGACCTTGGTGAAGGCCCCCAGACCCATGATCTGGGCCCCCAGGCCTTCCGCGATCTTCGCCGCATGGAGCAGGCGCCGATAGGTGAACTCGGGGCTGTGCGACAACATCTCCTTGGGTGTTCCGCCGACCGAGATCAACCAGCCTTCAGCCTCGGCACCGGTCGGAGAAACGATGTTGCTCATCTTGCAATACACCATGGGCGGCATGTAGGCGGCGAGCGTCTCCACCTTGTCCATGATGAACCTGGGCGTACTTTTGGGAACAGGGAAGCCCTTCTTGATGTACTCCTGGCTCAGCGGGTGGACGACGAAGGCGAAGCGGCGGATGTTGCGGAAATGCCCCGTGGGATGGACCAGGCGCGGCTTGATGTCGAGTTCGTGGATGATCTCCTCGAGGTCGTGGTCGGTGAGCTCCGATTCCGCCTTTCCTGTCGCCGCGAGAATCATGGCGGTGATGGTGCTGATGCCCACCACCTGGTCGAAGAGTTTCGGCGTGACATCAACCGCCAGGTTGACCTTGTGCCTGGCGAAGAACGCGAAGGCCTCGTCATCGACTGCCGAGGTGATCAGGGTCTTGCCTTCCAGGTTGCCGCCGGAAGCCACCGCCTGGATCTCGCGGAAGGTGCCGACAATCACATGGGACTTGGCCACGGCATTGGCGACGATCTTGTTCTTCAGGGTACCGAGGACCGATTTCAGGAATTCACCGGGCACCACGTCGGGAAGGAGTTCCTTGCCCTTGGCGAAGAGTTCCAGCTGATCCAGCGAACCCAACAGCACCGGAGAGGCCGCATGGAACACCGGGTCGGCGAAGCTAAGGTTCCTCGTGTAGTCGGAGAGCGCGACCGCCATGTCGTAGTTGCGCATTCCGGACAGGAACAGGACCAGGTTGTTGTTGAAGTAGTGGCCCAGTTCCTTCTGCACGTAACGGACGGCACGGACCTGCAGCAGGCGGCGCAGGCTGGCGCCGGTGGTCACCGGCACGCGCGTGACGACCTGCATCAGGTGCTGTGACTTCTTGTTGATCACCGTGCGCAAGCCGACGTGGTAGTGGTCGGGCATGTCGCTCAGGGCGATGGCATCGGCATTGGCCTGCTGGCGCCGCATCAGCTCCCAGGCCTTGCTGCTGTCCTTGTCGGCACCGAAGCGCCTCACCTGGAATTCCTGGCCAAGGAACTTCGTCTTGAACTCGAAATCCTTCTTGGAAGAGGCCAGAGTCACCGTAACGACTTTTTTCATCACATCAATCCTCGCTTGTTTGTTCGACCAGCAATTCGTGCCTGTATCGGCAGCGGATCGGGACTAGCCGCGCTTGCTCGCGCGCCGGGCGGGCTTCCTTGGCACCGCGGCGGTTTTCCCGGGCGCCGCGGCCGCCTTTTTCGCCGCAGCGGACGGCTTCCTTTCCGCGGCGTCCGGCGGCAGCACCTGGCGGATCAGGTCCTCGCATTGCGCCTGCGTCATGTAGCGCGGCACCGGGTAGCCGGTGTGGGCTTCGCGGCAGGCGGCCTCGGCCATCTGCGGTATGTCGGACGCCTTCAGCGCGGCGAGGAAGGTCGGTATTCCCAGGTCGCGATTGAGCTGCTCGACCGCAGCGAGGAACTTTTCAGCCAGGGTATCTTCGCCTTCGCTTTCCTTGCCGAGCCTGGCGCGTACGGCCAGCATGGCCAGCCGCTCGGTGACCGCCGGCAGCGAATATTTCAGCACCAGCGGCAGCATGATGGCATTGGCCAGGCCATGCGGCGTGTGGTAGCGGCCGCCGAACTGGTGGGCGATGGCATGCACGTAGCCGACGTTGGCCCGCGTGAAGGCAAGCCCCGCGTAGGTGGCGGCCAGGGCCATATTCTCCCGCGCGGCAAGGTTCTTGCCGTCGCCGTAGGCCACCCGCAGGTTATCGAAGATCAGTCCGACGGCAGACAGGGCCATGTCGTCCGTGTAGGGATTGGCCCATTTGCCGATGAAGGATTCGATTGCGTGGGTCAGTGCGTCGATGCCGGTCGCCGCGGTGATGTGCGGTGGCAGCCCGGTCATCAGGCAGGGATCGAGTGCGGCCATTTTCGGCACCAGGCGCGTGTCGACGATCACCAGTTTGGCGCGCCGTTCCGGATCCGAGATCACCGCGGCGACTGTCACCTCCGAACCGGTGCCGGCGGTGGTGGGCACGGCGTAGATCTTGACCGGCGTACTGAGACCCTTGAAGTAACCGGCCAGCTCACGCAACGACTTGCCGGGATTGGATACCGCAGCGGCAATGGCTTTCGACGCATCCATCGAGGAACCGCCGCCGAACGCGACGATGGCATCGCAGTCGTGCGCGTTATAGAAGTCGATGCCTTCCTCGATCAGCGGGATCGGCGCGTCGGGCGTGATGGCATCGAACACCACATACTCGGCGCCGCCGGACGTCAGCGCGTTGGTCAAGTCGTCGAGCAGGCCCAGCTTGGAGATGATGCTGTCGGTCACGATCAGGATCTTGCGGTGACCGAACCCGGCGATGGTTTGTCCCAGCCTGCCGCTGGAACCCGGCCCGACAAGGATCGTGGGCTGCGGAATGGGCAGGAAGCGCACGGCCAATCCCGCGCCCTTCATCGCGGCACCGAGTGCCGTGGTACGTAGTGAATCGCTGATCAGATCCGATATCAAGGGAACTCTCCTCCAAAGCAGCCGCCCGCCGGACTCTTGCCCGTGTCGAAACCGTGCATCAACTCTACCGAATAGCGAACTCTAACATCCATCATCGGCTTGCGGGACTGGTGGCCACCGCCGGGAGCGGGATGGCCGCGACCTCCCCGGCGGATTCCAAATCAGCCTGCATCCGCCACATCGCTGCGTATCATGTCGGCCGCCTTTTCGCCGATCATCATGACCGGTGCGCTGGTGTTGCCGCCGATCAGCGTCGGCATGATCGAGGCATCCACGACGCGCAAGCCGGTAACGCCATGGACACGCAGCTGCGGATCGACCACGGCCATGGCGTCGATCCCCATCTTGCAGGTCCCGA
>CAZGQB010000076.1:0-8461 GCA_964527055.1 uncultured Sulfuritalea sp. | reverse complement strand
GCGGGCAGGTCGGCCGCGGCGGCGAAGCCGGCGTGGAAGGCGGACATGCTGGCGTCGATCGCGGCGGCGCCTTTTTTCTTCAGCGCTTTTTCAACCACGGCCTGCATGGCTTCCGGCGGGAGGCCGATCATCGCGGCGATGGCGCCCAGCGCGACCATGTTGGGACGGCCGTTCTCGATCTTTGCGGCGATGTCCGTCATCGGCAATGCCGCCAGGCGCGGGCGGCCAGCCAGCAGTCCGGCGGGGGCGTCGCCGTGGACCGGATCGCCGACGATCAGGCTGTCGGCGGTGAGCGGAATCTCGGCCGAGAAGCGCGTGATGTTATCCCAGTCGATCGCCATCAGCAGATGGAAACTGTCGTCGTGAGACATGATCGGCTCGGTGGCGAAGCGCAGCATGGCGGCGGCCTCGCCGCCGCGGATCTGCGGGCCCGAGGAGCGGCTCATCAGGGCATACCAGCCGGCCTTGGCCGCGGCGTCAAGCAGCAGCGAACCGGCGGTAACCACCCCGGCGCCGCCGCTGCCGGCAATGACCAGAGAAACACTGTTGACTGTCACGAACTTCCTCCTCCGGATTTCGCCGCGATTTCGATTCGCGGGCTATTGGTTTAACCCTGAAACTATTAATGCTAAATAACCCTACTGATGACAGAGAATAAACACAATAAAGGTGGAAGTCAAACTATTTGTGGTCCATCATAAAACCCTGATGAAGATCGCCGTGGCGCCGGCGCCGACTCTTGGGCCATGACCGTCATGGGCCGGGCGTTTGCAGGAAATCGCGGGTCGCTCCGGCCAGCACCAGGCAGGTCAGCACCCCGCTGCGGTAGGCGCCGGTATCGATGCCGATGCGGTTGTGCCGGACCTCGGGTCGATCGCTGATGCTGTGGCCGTGCACGATCATGGCGCCGTGGTCGGCATCCGAATTGAGGAAGGTCTTGCGGATCCACAGGCAGTCGCGCGCGCGCTGTTTCTCCAGCGGCACTCCGGGCCGCACGCCGCCATGTACGAAAAAATAGTCGCCGGCGGCGTGGCTGATGCGCAAGCTGCGGAAGAAATCCAGGTGGAACGCCGGGACACGCGCGGCAAGGTCGCGGCGATATGCGGCAACGCTGGCGTCGTCACGGGCCTCGCGGTCGGCAATGGCAACGCCATAGGCGGCGAGGGCATCGAGCCCGCCATAGTCGAGCCAGTGGCGGCCCGTGTTGATCTCGCCATCGAGAAAGCGCAGCAGCAGGTCTTCGTGGTTGCCCTTGAGCGTGATGCGCTCGAATCCATCGGGCAACCAGCCGCGCACCCGGTCCACCACGCCGGCCGAGTCGGGACCGCGGCTGACGTAATCGCCCAGGTAGACCACCTGCCGGCGGCTCTCCGGGCGCCGCATGGCGTCATCGGCAATGCTTTGCTGGATCCGGTGCAGCAGGTCGAGCCGGCCATGGATGTCGCCCACCGCATAGATGACCGTATCGGCAGGAGTCTGCGGCGCCATGCGGCTGGCAGCGGAAGGTGCGGCAGCGAACAGATGCGGTCAGCCGGCGACGTTGCGCATTTCCGCGTACACCGCCTGCTCCATCTTGAGCATGGCTTCGCGTTGCTGGGCCGGCCACTCGTACATCAGGGCGGTGGTGCTGACGCCGGTCCAGGACTGGTCCTTGGCGCCCATCACGTCCATTTCCCAGAGCATGATCGAATAGGGTGCCGATGCATCGATGCGCTCCTTGATCATGCGCGACTTGCCCTTGACCAGGAAGCTCACGTCGCCCGGGCCGATGACCTGGACCGAGGCCTGGCCGCTGCGCTGCAGGTTGGCCATCGACGAGCCGCCGACGTCGACGGCGAAGCGCAGGCGCTTGTCGTCGAGGGCCAGCGCCCAGGTATAGGCGGAGGTGGAATAGCCGTCGGCGCCGCTGGTCAGCAGCAGGGCCGGCGCGCCGGGACGCAGGTAGCCGACGAGTTTTTCGGGAAGGGTGGGGGTGATGTTGCCTATCATGGTGTGCTTCTCCTCAGGTTCCGGGCGGGGCGACGTGCCTCGCGCCAGTGTGAAATCGTTTCGGCGACGACGCCGTAAAACCAGCGGTCGGTCGCGGTGCCACCGGTTGGCGGCTGCTGCAGCGGCAGTTCCATGACGTCGAACAGGCGCGCATCGCTGGCATCGTCGCCGGCGCGCAGGCTGCCTCCGCAGGAACGGGCGGCATAGGCAACGATGAGGACATCGACATCGGCCTGCGACCAGACGCCGAGCAGGCCGTCGAGCTCGATCTCCAGTCCGCATTCCTCTTGCGCTTCGCGGCACACGGCCGCGGGTACCGATTCGCCGCATTCGACATAGCCGGCGGGCGGGGCCCAGTAACCGGCCAGCGGGGCTTCGCTGCGGCGGATCAGCACCAGCTTGCTTTCGTGTTCGATCAGGGCCATGCCGACCGGCGCCGGATTGCGCCAGAGCACGAAGCCGCAGGCCGGGCAACGGCTGCGTTCCTTGCCGCCGAGCAGGGCCGGGGCCATCGGCGTCGCACAGCGGCTGCAGAAGGCGGCGCTCATTCGATGCGCACTTGCAGCGTGACGCGGTCGCCGTCGTTCAGCCGCAGTTCCTGGCGCACGGCGACCGGGGCGACGATTTCCAGCTTGTTCGCCGGATAGTCCGCTACATCGGGAATGACAGCCGCGCCTTCGATTTGCCCGGCGATCAGAACGGCAAAGCACTTCGCGGCGCAGAAGCCTGGCGGGGGCTCGATGGCAATGCCCGCGGCAGCCTGCATCGCGCCTCGCGCCGCATCCCATTCGCTGCCGGCAAGTTGCAGGTTGACGGTGCCGGGATGGGGCCAAAAGCCCAGCTTGTCGTGAAACTGGTGTTCGACCCAATCCAGTGCAGTGAAGCCGGCGCCTTCGCCCAGCCCGCTGCAGAGGCGGCCTTGCAGGGTCACGGCGCCGGCATTCATCAGGAAGATTTGGCTTTCTCGCGTTCTTCGTTGCCGGTCCAGCGCTTGAAGAGATTGAGTTCGACGCCGAGGTCGAACTGGTCGAGTGCCTTGTTCACCGACTGGTCGATGATGTCCTCCAGCGTCTTCGGCCGGTGGTAGAAGGCCGGCAGCGGCGGCACCAGCACGGCGCCGGCTTCCGTGACCTGGCTCATCAGGCGCAGGTGGCCGAGGTGCAGCGGCGTCTCGCGCAGCATCAGCACCGTCTTGCGCCGTTCCTTGAGGCAGACATCGGCGGCGCGGATCAGCAGGTTGGTGTTGAAGGAATTGGCCAGGGCGGAGAGCGTCTTGATCGAGCAGGGCGCGATGACCATGCCGGCGGTCTTGAACGAGCCCGAGGAGATGCAGGCGCCGACGTCGTTGATGTCGTGCACCTGGCTGGCGAGACCCTTGACCTGGTCGATCGTGTAGTCGGTCTCGTAGACGATGGTGCGCTTGGCCGAGTCCGACATCACGAGGTGGGTTTCCACGCCCGCCTGCTTGAGCACTTCGAGGATGCGCAAACCGTAGATCGCACCGCTTGCTCCGGAAATTCCAACGACCAGCTTCATCTTCTTGTCCTCGTCTGGGGGCCTGCTCGGTGTCGGCGCACGCATCGCCTAGACCGCAACAATCCCGAGTTCGGCCAGCACGGCCTTTGCCTTGGCCGCAGCGGCAGCCGGAATCGTGATCTTATCGAATTCGGGGCCGCTGCCGCGCGTGGCGTCCATGCCCATGCGCGAGCCGGTGCCGCCGGCACAGGATGGATCGATCACATAGCCTTCCATGCCGGACAGGATCACCGTGTCGCGGTCGGGCTGGAAGCGCGTCGCCAGTGCCCAGGAGACCTCGCGCGGGTCGCGGATATCGACATCGTCATCGACCACGGTGACCATTTTCAGACGCTTGTCCATGGCGAGTGCCAGGTGTATCAGGCGCCGCACATCGGTGGGTTTGGCTTTGCTCAAGGCAATGACGGCGGTGAAACCGCAGGTGCCGGTGGTCAGGTCGAGATCCGCAATTCCTGCCATCTGCGTGCGCAACTGGCCCAGCAATTCGGTGCCGGCCGCCAGCGACAGCAGCGAATCGACGTCGGCGGTCCAGGGGCACAGGGCCGGATAGATGAAGTCGCGGCGGTGGGTGACGGCGGTGACTTCGACCACCGGGCTGATGTTGGAAAAGTAATAGCCGGTGTTCTCGCCGAAAGGTCCTTCGCTTTCACGCGCTCCCGGCAGCACCCGGCCTTCGATGATGATTTCGGCGCGTGCCGGAACATCCACGGCGACGGTTTCGGCGCGGACCATTTCCACCGGCGCCTGGCGCAGGGCACCCGCGATGTCCATCTTGTCCGGTCCCTGCGGCCCGGCCTTGACCACCGCGGCGATCAGCAGCGCCGGTTCGACGCCGAGCGCCACGGCGATGTCCAGCGGCTTGCCGGCGGCTTCGGCGTTGGCGAGGAAAGTGGACAAGGGTGGATTGGCGAGCAGGATCCCCATGCGCGTGCCGCCCTTGACCATCATGCGATGGATGCCCATGCCGCGCCGCCCGGTCGCCGGATCGGTGCACAGCACGACGCCGGTGGTGACGAAGGGGCCGCCGTCGCCGGCGTAGTGCGTCAGTACCGGCAGCAGGGTGCCGAGGTCGAACGGCGCCAGGTGGCGTACTTCCTTGACCGGCGCGTCGTCGGTCCGGCGCGGGGCGATGCCCTGGCGGGTGCGCTGCAGGTAGGTCGCAGCCAGTTCCGCTTCCGTCGTGTCCAGCGCCCTGGCCACGCGCCGGCGGCTGGCGACGAGATTGCCGACCACCCGCGCACCCGGATGGCCGCTGACGTTCTCGAACAGCACCGCCGGCCCGTTGCCCGGCATGGCGCGCAACATGGCCGCCATCTCGTGCTTCGGGTCGAACGCCTGTTTGACGCCCAGCAGGTCGCCGCCGAGGTCGGCGAGGAAGGCACGCAGGTCGGGGTAGCTCATGATCCGGAAAAGTCGGCGCTGGCGCTACGGCGCCGGCGCCGACCCTGCATCTCCCCGATTATGAGTATTGCGGCGGAAGGCGCCGGATTTCCTCGATCACCTTGATCGAGAACTTCGCCGGGCTGAGCTGGCCGCGTCCCATGCGCACCTGGAGCTGGTCCGGAAACTTGTCGAGGGTGCTCGACACCTGCGCGCGCACGTGCTTGTAGGTGTACTTGTGCATGCCGGGGTTGAGGGTGCGGATGCTGATCTCGATATCCTTGCCCTCGGCCAGCTCGCCCATGTCCATCACGAAAACTTCCCACTGGTTCATCGCATTCTCTCCTTATTTGACCTGGGGATAGCCGTAAGCCGTCCAGTTCGCCAATACCCGTTCCTGGATGTCCTTCGGGTATACGTTCTTGAAGCTGACCAGGGTCGGCACATCGTTGGTCTTGTCCCAATCCACCGGCCACAGGCAGTCGAACAGCACCTTGGAGCCGATGGAATATTTGCGCTCGTGCGGCGTGGCGAAAGGATAGAGCGGGGTGCCCGTGGTGTTGCGATAGATGTGGATGCCGTTCTCGGGATGGCAGCGAGTGCAGAAGGCGTGATAGACCTCGTCCCAGTTGTAGATGTCGGTCTGGTCGTCCACCACCATCACCATGTGGAACCACGGGCCGAGCTTGGAACCGAAGGCCAGCTGCGCGATCTGCTGGGCGATGCCGGTGTAGGCCGGCTTGACGCCGACGATCATCATGTGGTGCGTCGAGCGCGGATGCATGTACACGCCGGTGACCGGGATGCCCTGGCTGCGCAGCAGCTTTTCCAGTTCCAGGCCGAGCGAGAAGGAGCGCAGCAACTGGCCCTCGTCCTGCGGCACGCCCATGTTGGAAATGGTCATGGTCGCGTTGTTGCGGTAGGTGATGCAATTGACGCGGAAGGTGACGCGGAAGTCGCGCGGGCTGGTGCGGTAGCCGGTGTATTCGCCGAAGGGGCCTTCCTCGACCTTGTAGTCGGGGCAGATTTCGCCTTCGATGATGATCTCGGCGTCGGCCGGCACTTCGAGGTCGTTGGTTTCGCACTTGACCAGGCGCGCCGGCTCGCCGGAGAGCATGCCAACCAGTTCCGGTTCGGGGATCGGCGAGGGCGCGCAGGCGGCCATCGCGGCCAGCGGCGAGAGGCCGATGGCGGTGGCGAACGGGCAGGAAATGCCGCGCGGCAGGTAATACTCGGAAAGCTGCTTGCCGAGGTCGGAGAAGGGGAACACCGCGCCGGACATGGTGCGCGAATCGAACATCATCTGCCGGTACATGCCCCAGTTCACGTCGCCGCGCACCGGGTGCTTGGTGACGACCGCGTGCCAGGTGCCGACGTAGCGACCTCCGTCGCCGTCATGCACCAGCGGCACCGGCAACTTGCACAGGTCGACGTCGGCGCCCATCAGGATGTTTTCCTTGCAAGGGGCGTCCTTGCGGTCGACCAGCACCGGCGCGATCGGCTCGCTGTTGGTGCGCGCCAGGTATTCCTTGCCGATCTCGGGCAGGCTCGACGCCGGGTCCATGCCCAGCGAAATGGCCATGCGGCGATAGGTGGACAGCGGCGCGCCGAAGTAGCTGAAGCCTGGATAGTCCTTGATCTTTTCCATGAAGGGCGCGGCGGCGCCCAGTTCGCAGGCGCGACGCACGATGGCGCCGGCCTCGTTTTCCCAATCGACTTCCTGCTTGATGCGCACGGCATCGCCGGCCTTGACGCAGGCCTCGATGAACTCGCGGTTGCTGCGGGGTGCTGAGATTTTTGACACGTTCTGCTCCTTGTCTTGAGTCTGGATAAGGCTATCTATCCGCAGATTTCGCAGATTTACTCAGATAGACATTTGATTCATCTGCGCAATCTGCGAAATCTGCGGAAAGCAGTATGAATTCGGATTCAGGCGATCTTGGACAGGATCTTGTCCCACTTGTCCTGGGCCTTGAGGATCATCTCTGCCACTTCGCGCACCGCGCCGTAGCCGCCGCGCGCCCTGGTGACGTAGGCCGCGTGCTTCTTCACGTCCTCGACCGCGTCGCCGACCGCGATCGGCAGGCCGACGCGCTTCATCATCGACAGGTCGACCAGGTCGTCGCCGACATAGGCCACCTGTGCGTCGGTGATGCCCATCTCCTTGAGCATTTCCTCGTAGGGTTCGGTCTTTTTCTTGATGCCTTCGTGAAAGCGCTTGATCTTCAGTTCCTCGGCGCGGTGGCGCACGGCGCCGGATTTCTTCGAGGTGATGATCGCCACCTCGACACCGGACATCATCATGACCACGACGCCCATGCCGTCCTTGATGTCGAAGTTGCGCGATTCCACGCCGTTGTCGTCGATCACGATGCGACCGTCGGTCATGACGCCATCGACGTCGAGGATGACCAGCTTGATGTCTTTTGCCTTGTCCATGTTTGTCGTCCTCAGTCGATGCCGTATTCGGCCCAGCGGCCCTTGATCCTGGCCAGCATTTCCTCGTCCATGCGCGCCTCGACTGGCTTCTGCTTCCATTCATAGGGAATGCAGGCGTCCATGATGATGCGCGAGGTGGTCAGCTTGTTCGAATCGGGATCGAGTGCCGGGTCGAGCGGCGTCGAACGGCCGCGCTTCTGGATGTCGGTGCCGCGCGCCGGATCGTAGCGGCAGGACAGCGCCCACATCACGCGCTGCAGGTCGTCGGCCATGATGTCCTCGTCCACCGTGATGATGCCCTTGATGCCGTAGGAGCCGGTGTTGCTGCCGATCACGGCATTCGCCACCTGGTTGGAATGGCCGGGGTACATCTGTTTGACCGAGACCACGGCCCAGAAGCGGCCCGCCGATTCCGGCATGACGCAAACCGAGCTGATGCCTGGAATCTTCATTTGTTCCAGTTCGGTCCACAGCGTGGCGGTGCGCGTGAAGGCCAGCAACATGTGCACGTCGGTGACCGGGCGGCCCTGGCCGGTGGCCCACAGCACCGGGTTGTTGCGGTGGAGGATCTGCTTCACTTCCAGCGCCGGCTTGTTGATGACCTTGTGCAGTTCGTCCGTGTAGTAGCCGGTGTATTCGGCGAATGGGCCTTCGGGGCGGAAGTTGTTGGGGTCGATCTCGCCTTCCAGCACGATCTCGGCGCCGGCCGGGACCGGCAGGCCGGTCAGCGGTGCCATGAGGAATTCGGCGGGCTGGCCGCGCACCGTGCCGGTGATGTCGAAGTCATTGGCGCCCTTGTGCATCAGCGTGCCGGCCATGAAGATCAGAGGATCGCAGCCGATCACGGCGGCGGCCGGCATCTTCTTGCCCAGCTTGGCGTACTTCTTCATGATGCGCTCGCCGCGCTTGCCCGGCAGGATCTGCACGCCGCAGGTCTTGCCGTCGAGCATCTGCATGCGGTAGGTGCCCAGGTTCGTTTCGCCGGTTTCCGGATCTCGCAGCACCAGGAATACCATGGTGCCGATGTAGCGGCCGCCGTCGAGCGGGAAGAACTTGGGCACAGGGAACATGTTGAGGTCGACCTTGTCGCCGCTGATGATGTTCTCCAGCACCGGGC
>CAZGQB010000075.1:0-8574 GCA_964527055.1 uncultured Sulfuritalea sp. | reverse complement strand
ACATCGTCGGCCAGTCGCGCGCCAAGCGCGCGGTGGCCATCGCCCTGCGCAACCGTTGGCGTCGCGCCCAGGTGGCGGAGCCGCTGCGTTCCGAGATCACGCCGAAGAATATCTTGATGATCGGCCCGACCGGTGTCGGCAAGACCGAGATCGCGCGCCGGCTGGCGCGGCTGGCCAACGCGCCCTTCGTCAAGGTCGAGGCGACCAAGTTCACCGAGGTCGGCTACGTCGGTCGCGACGTCGATACCATCATCCGGGATCTGGCCGAGACCGCGATCAAGGACGCCCGCGAGGCGGCGATGAAGGCGGTGCGCGACCGCGCCATGGACGCCGCCGAGGATCGCGTGCTCGACGCGCTGCTGCCGCCGGCGAGAGTCAGTCCCGGCGAGACGCCGGAAGACTCGGGCACGCGGCAGAAGTTCAGGAAGAAACTGCGCGAGGGCGAACTCGACGACAAGGAAATCGACATCGAGGTCGCCGCGCCGAGCGCGTCGATGGAGATCTTCGCGCCGCCGGGCATGGAGGAACTGACCCAGCAGATCCAGGGCATGTTCCAGAACATCGGCGGCGGCAAGAAGCGGCAGCGCAAGATGAGGATTCGCGATGCCATGAAGTCGCTGGCCGATGAAGAGGCCGCGCGCCTGATCAACGACGAGGAGGTCAAGGCCGAGGCGCTGAAGAACGTCGAGCAGAACGGCATCGTCTTCCTCGACGAGATCGACAAGATCGCCTCACGCTCCGAGGCGCACGGTGCCGAGGTCTCGCGCCAGGGCGTGCAGAGGGACCTGCTGCCGCTGGTGGAGGGCACCACGGTCAGCACCAAGTACGGCATGATCAAGACCGACCACATCCTGTTCATCGCCAGCGGTGCTTTCCACCTCGCCAAGCCCTCCGACCTGATTCCCGAATTGCAGGGGCGCTTTCCGATCCGCGTCGAGCTCGATTCGCTGTCGGTGGACGACTTCGAACGCATCCTGACCCAGACCGATGCCTGCCTGACACGGCAGTACCAGGCCCTGCTGGCGACTGAAGAGGTGACGCTGGAATTTGCCGCCGACGGCATCAAGCGCCTGGCCGAGATCGCCTTCCAGGTGAACGAGAAAACCGAGAACATCGGCGCGCGCCGGCTGTACACCGTCATGGAAAAGCTGCTCGAGGAGATTTCCTTCGACGCCGGCCGGCGCGGCGGCGAGAAGCTGGCCATCGACGGCGCCTACGTCGATGTCAGGCTGGGCGAACTGGCGAAGAACGAAGACCTCTCGCGCTACGTGCTGTGATACCGGCTGATGCCGGTCCGCTGCTGCGGATCGTTTCCATCGTCTTTCCGATTTTCGCCGTGGTCGCGATCGGTTGGGGCTACGCCCGCTACCGGCGCACGCGCGGCGGCATCGACATGGCCTTCGCCAACGAACTCAACATGGACGTGTTCGTGCCGGCGCTGGTGATTTCCGCGATGGTCAGCAAGTCCTTCGAACTGGCTAGCTACCAGTGGCTGGCGCTCGGCGCCGTGCTGGTGATGCTGGGCAGCGGCGTGCTGGCCTGGGGGCTCGCGATCCTGCTGCGCGAAGAGGCCAAAACCTTCGTGCCGCCGGTGATGTTCGTCAATGCCGGCAACATGGGCCTGCCGCTGATGGTGCTGGCCTTCGGCGAGGACGCGCTGCCGGCGGCGGTGGTGCTGTTCTTCGTCGAGAATACCCTGCACTACACTTTCGGCACCTGGCTGCTCGACCATCGGGCGCGGCTGTGGAACCTGTGGCGGAACCCGGTCATCGCCGCGTCCCTGGTCGGCATCGGACTGAGCGTGGCCAAGGTGGAGTTATGGCATCCGCTCTACCTCGCCATCAAGCTGCTGGGCGAGATCGCGGTGCCCCTGCTGCTGTTTTCGCTCGGCGTCCGCATGGCCGTGTCCTCGCTTTCGGACTTGCGGGTGGGCGTGATCGGCGCCATCGCCACACCGCTGATCGGCATGGCACTGGCCGCATTGCTGGTTCCGGTGCTCGGCCTCTCCGGCCGCGACGCCGACATGCTGCTGATTTTCGGCGCGCTGCCGCCGGCGGTGCTCAATTACGTGTTTGCCGAGCGTTACCGGCAGGAACCGGCCAAGGTGGCCTCGATGGTCATGATCGGCAATCTGGGGGCGTTGCTGTCCATCCCGATAGCGTTGGCACTTACTCTCAAGTAGCCGCTCGATTGGCAGGGCATGAGCGCTCCCTCCCGGCGTTCCAAGGCTTGCAATAACCGCTTTCTGTTGACAATGCGTAATTTAATGCATACATTAATGCACGCACAATACAGGAGGAGTTGTCGTGGCATCGACTTCCGGCATCGCGCCCCAGGTTCCGCTGTCCGAGTTGCGTTTCGCCGGCTCCGGTCTGAAGCGTCCCGAATGTGTGCTTGCCACGGCGCGCGGCGCCCTGTACACCGCGGACTGGCGCGGCGGCGTTGCGCAAACGCTGCCGGACGGAAGCCAGCGGCTGTTCACCGCGAGCCTTCCCGACGGTCGACCGCTCAAGCCCAACGGCGTTGCCCTGCGCCCCGACGGCAGCTTTCTCCTGGCCGACCTGGGTGATACGCAGGGCGGCCTCTTCCATCTGCAGCGCAACGGCACCGTCACACCCTTTCTCGAAGAGATCGACGGCGTTCCGGTTCCGCCGTCCAACTATGTGGTCGAGGACGGCAAGCGCACCTGGCTGACCGTCAGTACCCGCCACCAGCCGCGTGCGCTGGCCTATCGCGGCGATATCGCCGATGGTTTTGTCGCGGTCATCGACGAGCGCGGGGCACGCATCGTCGCCGACGGACTGTGCTACACCAACGAGGCAGTGCCCAGCCCGGACGGGCAATGGCTGTACGTCAATGAAACCTTCGGACGGCGCCTGACGCGCTTTCGCATCGCGGTCGACGGCTCGCTTTCGGGCCGGGAAGTGGTCACCACCTTCGGCCATGGCACATATCCCGACGGCCTCACCTTCGACGCGGAAGGCGGCATCTGGATCACTTCCATCGTCTCCAACCGGGTGATCCGCGTACTTCCGGACGGCAGCCAGGTATTGATGCTGGAGGACTGCGACCTGGTGCATGTCGACTGGGTGGAGAAAGCCTTTCTCGCCGGCGAGATGGGCCGCCCCCACTTGGACAAGGCCAGCGGCCGGATCCTGAAGAACATCTCCAGCCTTGCCTTCGGCGGCCCCGGCTTGCGCACGGCCTATCTGGGCTGCCTGCTCGACGACCGGCTGCCGTGCTTTGCCTCGCCCGTTGCCGGCCACCCGCCCCACCACTGGAATTTCTGAGCCGGCACTCCCACGAATCACCGGCACAGATCGAAAAGGAACCGCAAGACCATGAGCAAACATCAATTCAAGATTGCCGTGCTGCCCGGCGACGGAATCGGCGCCGAGATCATGAGCGCCTGCATCGAAGTGCTGCACCGGTTGCTGGCCGACCAGCCGCGATTCAGTCTCGCCTACCTGCCCGGCCCCGGCGGCGCGCAGCACTATGCCGACACCGGCGTTGCCCTGCCCGACAGCACGATGCGGACTTGCGAAGGGGCGGACGCGATACTGTTCGGTTCCATGGGTCTGCCCCATATCCGCTACCCGGACGGCACCGAAGTCAATCCGCAGCTGGGCCTGCGCAAGGATTTCGACCTGTATGCCGGCGTGCGCCCGATCCGCGCGATTCCGGGTGTGCCCTCCGTGCTGAGCGACCCGCGCGCGGCGCAGATCGACTTCGTGCTGATCCGCGAGCAGTCCGAGGGCCTGTTCTACGGCCGGCTCTACCCCGAGCACCAACCCGCCGCCAACGACCAGGAAGCCTTCGACCTTGGCCGCATCACGCGCAAGGGTTCCGAGCGGCTGTTCGACTTTGCCTTCCGCATGGCGCGCCAGCGCCGCGCCGCCAATCCGGCCAAGGGCCGCGTCACCTGCGTGGACAAGGCCAATGTGCTGAACAGCATGGCCTTCTTCCACAAGATTTACTGGGAACGCGCCAAGCTGTTTCCGGACATCGTCGCCGACCACAGCTATGTCGATGCGATGGCCTTGAACCTGGTGAAACGTCCATGGGAATACGACGTGGTGCCCACCGAAAACCAGTTCGGCGACATCCTCTCCGACTTGGCCGCGGGCCTGATCGGCGGTCTGGGCATGTCGCCATCCGGCGACATCGGCGACAAGTACGGGCTGTTCCAGCCCAGCCACGGCACGGCGCCCGACATCGCCGGCCAGGGCAAGGCCAACCCGACGGCCATGATTCTCTCGGCGGCCATGATGCTCGACTGGCTCGGTGAAAAGCACGGCATGCCCGAGGCGAAGGCGGAAGCGGCGCGGCTCTCGCGTGCCGTCGATGCGGCTTTCGCTCCGGGCCGGTTGCTGTCGTGCGAACTCGGCGGCAGGGATGGCACGGCGGCCATCACCAATGCCATCATTAACTCGCTTGCCCGAGAGTCGGCGCTGGTGTGACGGCGATGAACGACAAAATCAAGGTGGCGGCCGTCGGCGCCGGATACTTCAGCCAGTTCCAGTACCAGGGCTGGCGCAACATGGATGCCGTCAGGACGGTGGCGCTGACCAACCGGAGTGTCGCCAAGGGCGAGGCGCTGGCGGCGCACTACGGCGTGCCGAAGGTCTACGCCCATGTCGAGGAAATGCTCGACGCCGAAAAGCCTGACCTGCTCGACATCATCACCACGCCGGCGACCTATCGCGAATACATCGAGCTGGCCGCCGCGCGCGGCATCACCGTGATCTGCCAGAAGCCCTTCGGCCGCAGCTTCGGCGAAGCCGTCGAACTGACTGAAATCGCCGAGAAGGCCGGCATCAAGCTCGTCGTGCACGAAAACTTCCGCTGGCAGCCCTGGTATCGCGAGGCGAGGCGCCTGATCGCTGCCGGGCAACTCGGAACACTGCACAGCGCAGCCTTTCGCCTACGCCCGGGCGACGGCCAGGGCCCGCAGGCCTATCTCGACCGCCAGCCCTACTTCCAGCAGATGCCGCGCCTACTGGTGTACGAAACCGCGATCCACTGGATCGACACCTTCCGCTTCCTGATGGGCGAAGTCAGCGCGGTCTATGCCCGGCTGCGCAAGGTCAATCCGGTCATCGCCGGCGAGGATGCCGGCTACATCATCTTCGAATACGACTCGGGCGCGACCGGGCTGTTCGACGGCAATCGCCTCAACGACCACGTCGCCGGCAACCCGCGGCGGACCATGGGCGAAATGTGGCTGGAAGGCAGCGGCGGCGTGCTGCGGCTCGACGGCGAGGCGCGCCTGTGGTGGAAGCCGCATCACGGCGACGAGGTCGAACATCCGTATGACAAAGGCCAGACCGACAGTTTCGGCGGCGGCGCCTGCGAGTGGATGCAGCGCCACGTCGTCGCGCACCTGCTGCATGGCGCGCCGCTGGAAAACACGGCGCGCGAGTATCTGGTCAATCTCAAGGTTCAGGAAGCGGTGTACCGCTCCCACAAGGAAGGCAGGCGGATCGAACTGGCCGGCTTCGATCCCGAGGAACGCCCCGTGCTGCAAACTTTCGACGGCCCTAACTGACGCAGTTTTGTCACAACCCAGGAGGAATCATCATGAAACGCAGAACATTCATCGCCCGCAGCCTGATCACCGCCGGCATCGCGGCGGCTTTTGTCTTGCCACTGTCCGCTGCTGCCGCAACGGCGCTCAAGTTCAGCCACACCGACCAGCCCGGCGGCGCGCGCCACATGGCGGCGGAGCTGTTCGGCAAGAAGGTCGCCGAGTACACCCAGGGCCGTTACGAGGTCAAGGTCTATCCGGCCGGCCAGCTGGCCAACGATCCCAAGGCGATCGAGCAGTTGCAGCTCGGCGGCATCGATTTCACGGTATCCAGCACCGGGTCCTACGCCACCCATGTGGCCACGCTGAACCTCACCATGCTGCCCTTCATCGTCGAGAACTACGACCAGGGCTGGAAGTTCTATGACGAGTCGAAGTGGCTGCAGTCCCAGTTTGCCAAGGCGCCGGAAAAGGGCTTCCGTTTCCTCGCCACCTGGGAAGCGGGCTTCCGCAACCTGACGACCAAGGATCCGGCACCCTCGCCGGACGCCGTCAAGGGCAAGAAGCTGCGCTCCTTCCCGAACGAGATGATGCGCTGGACACTGGAAGCGATGGGCTTCACCGTGCAGATCATGCCGCTGCCGGAAGTCTATCTGGCGATCCAGCAGGGCGCCGTGGCCGGTCAGGAAAATCCGATCGATACGATTTTCTCGAACAAGTTCTACGAAGTCGCGCCCAACGTCACGCTGACCAACCATGTCTATAGCCCGATCCCGCTGGCTATTTCCGAGAAGACGTGGCAGAAGCTGTCGCCGGCCGATCAGGCTGCCGTGACCAGGGCGGCGAAGGAAGCAGGCGAATGGAGCCGCAAGGAAATTCGCGGCAACGACGAGCGCCAGCTGAAGGAAATGGCTGCCAAGGGAGCCAAGGTCGCCCGTCCGGATATCGGACCGTGGCGCAATGCCGCCGGCGGTGCCTATGCCAAGGCCAAGGAGAAGTACGGTGCCGACGTCGACGCCATCCTGGCCGACGCGGAAGCGGTACGCAAGGCCGTCAAGTGATATCCCCGGGCCTGCATCAGCACGCAACTGGTGATGACCTGATCCAGGCCCGGCCGGCTCAGCGGGGGCTGTTGCCCCCCGCGCCGCCGGGACCGGCGCCTTTGCGCCTGCTGGGCGATGCAGTGGACTGGTCCATCGTCGTCATCGGCGCGGTGATGATCGTGCTGGTGTTCATCAACGTGGTGATGCATGCCTTCGGCAAGGATATGGCGGCGACCACGGAAATGTGCGAACTGCTGATGGTGTGGGTGACATTCCTCGGCGGCGCGGCGGCGGCGCGGCGCGGCGCGCACATGGCCATCACGGAGCTGATCGACAAGCTGGGCACGGGTTCGCGCCGGCTGATGGATCTGGCGATCTCGGCCGCATCGGCCGCGGTGCTGGCTTCGCTGGTGTGGTACGGCTGGGGCATTACCGTGGCCGGCTGGACCAACCGCCTGACGGTACTCGACATACCGATGTCCTTCCAGTACCTGGCACTGCCGGTGGCGTCCTTCATCACCCTGCTGTTCGTGCTTTGGGATGGTCTGCAGATCATGCGCGGCCGTTCGCACCAGGAACGTTTCGGCTGCAACTGAAGGGAAGGACATGTTTGCGCTAGCCTTGTTCGCCGTGTTTTTCGCCATTGCCCTGGCCGGCCTGCCGCTGATGTACTCGCTGCTGGCGACCACCATCGGCTTTATCGTGGCCGGCGGCCTCGGCCATCCGCTGACATCGGTGTACCTGTCCTATATCGGCGGCGTCGAGCCGTTCATATTGATTGCCGTACCGCTGTTCATCTTCGCCGGCGAACTGCTTTCCGAGGGCGGCGTCGGCCGCCGCATCGTGGCGTTTGCGCACGCGCTGCTGGGCTGGCTGCCCGGAGGGCTGGGCGTGGTCACCGTGGCCTCCTGCCTGATGTTCGGCGGAGTCTCCGGCTCGGCGATTGCCGATACGGCGGCGATCGGCTCGATGGTGATTCCGGCCATGGTCAAGCAGGGTTACTCGCGCGGATTCGCTGCCGCACTGCTGTCGGTGGCCGGCACGCTGGCGCTCTTGATGCCGCTGTCGATCCCCTTCCTGGTCTATGCCTTCATCTCCGGTGTGTCGATGCGCCAACTGTCGATGGCCGGGGTCGTGCCGGCGCTGGTCATGGCCATCGCACTGATCGTGGTCTGCATCTGGTACGGACGCAAGAGCGGCTGCGACAACGGCAGCGAACGTTCGACCCTGCCGCAGATCTGGTTTGCCACCAAGGATGCCGGCCCCGCGCTGCTGATGCCGATCATCATCGTCGGCGGCATCTGGTCGGGACTGTTTACGCCGACCGAAGCCGCCTCGATTGCCGTGATCTATGGCCTGTGCATTTCGATCTTTCTCTACAAGGACATCGGCTGGAGCGATCTGCCGCGGCTCATCCTCAAGGCGTTTTCGACCAGCGCCACGGTGATGCTGGTGATCGGCGCCACGGGTGCGCTGGCCTGGCTGATCACCGTGGAACAGGTTGCCGCGCAACTCGCCGAATGGGTGCGGCTGGTGGCGACCGAAAAATGGATGTTCCTCGCCATGGTCAATGTCGCCCTGCTGTTGCTGGGCATCTTCATCGAGCCGCTGCCGGCCATGCTGCTCACCGTGCCGCTGCTGCTGCCGATGGCCAACGCGCTGCACATCGACCTGATCCACCTCGGCGTGGTGGTCACCGCCAACCTGGCCCTGGCGCTTTACACGCCGCCGGTCGGCGGCACCCTGTTCGTCGCCGCCAAGCTGGCCGATGCCAGCATCGGCGACATCACCAAGGCGCTGGTCCCGCTGTTCGCGGCATCCTTGGTGGTGCTCGGCATCATCACCTATGTGCCATCGATGACCTCGGTGGTCTACAAGCTGATTTTTTAGGGTCGGGAGATGAACAAGCGCATCCTGCTCGGCGCCATCGCCGACGACTTCACCGGAGCTACCGACCTCGCCAACATATTGGTACGTGGCGGCATGCGCACGGTGCAGACCATC
>CAZGQB010000074.1:0-8582 GCA_964527055.1 uncultured Sulfuritalea sp. | reverse complement strand
CGACGGTATTGACCGTGGCGCCGGTCATCTTGAGCATTTCCTCGGTCTTCCTGCCGACGTTCTGCACCCGCGAATGGCAGGGGATGTGGTACGAAACCTTGCCCAGCTCCACCTTGAAGTCGGTCTTGAGCAGGCCGTCCTTGTTGCGCAGCACGAAGTACTCAAAGGGGTCGTACATCGCCTCCGACACTTCCTTGCAGCGGACGTCGTCGGGGAACAGCAGCGGGATCTCGCTCTTGAACATCAGCGTGCACGACGGCACCGGGGTGACGATGGCATAGCCGGCCTGCGCCAGTTCGTGCATCAGCGGAATGTTGCGTTCCTTGTATTTCTCCACGGTGTCGAGGTCGCCCAGTTCCAGCTTGGGCATGCCGCAGCAGGTTTCGCCCTGCACGATGCGGTAGGGGATCTCGTTGTGATCGAGGAGTTTCAGCAGGTCGTGGCCGATGCCCGGCTCGTTGTAATTGACGTAGCAGGTGGAGAACACGGCAACCTTGCCGGGGCTCCTGGCGCCGTCGCGAACCGGATGGTTGTGGCTGGACACGGCTTCGGCGCGGAAGTTGGCCGAGTCGAACTCGGGCAGATGGCGCCGCGCATCGACGCCGAGCGCCTGCTGCAGCACGGTACGCGCCGGGCCGAACTTGTTGGCGGCGTTCACCGCCTGCGCCACCACGGGAATCGAGGACAGGGTGCCGACCAGCTCGGTCGAGGTCAGCAGCTTGTCGCGGAATTTCATCTTGCCGGTCTTGTACTGGATCGCCTTGGCGCGCAGCATGGTGTGCGGGAAATCCAGGTTCCATTCGTGCGGCGGTACGTAGGGGCACTTGGTCATGTAGCAGACGTCGCACAGGTAGCACTGGTCAACGACCTTCCAGAATTTTTCCTTGGCCACGCCCGCGGTCTCGGCGTCGCCCGCCTCGTCGATGTAGTCGAACAGCAGCGGGAAGGCATTGCACAGCGAAACGCAGCGACGGCAGCCGTGGCAGATGTCGTAAATTCGTTCGAGCTCCTTCTCGCAGGAGGTCTGGTCGTAGAAATCGGGATTCTTCCAGTCGATAGCATGACGGGTCGGAGCCTGGAGGTTGCCTTCGCGCATGGGATGTCCGTTCCTGCTGTTTGAAAAGTCGGCGGCGGCGATACGGCGCCCCGGAAGCGGCGCGCCGTATCGCCGGGGGAAAATCAGCCGTTCATGCCGTCCAGCGTGCGCTGGAACTTGTTGGCGTGCGAACGCTCGGCCTTGGCCAGCGTCTCGAACCAGTCGGCGATTTCGTCGAAGCCTTCGTCGCGCGCGGTCTTGGCCATGCCCGGGTACATGTCGGTGTACTCGTGCGTTTCGCCCGCGATCGACGCCTTCAGGTTGTCGGCGGTCGCGCCGATCGGCAGGCCGGTGGCCGGATCGCCGCAGGCCTCCAGGTACTCGAGGTGGCCGTGGGCATGCCCGGTTTCACCTTCGGCGGTGGAGCGGAACACGGCGGAGACGTCGTTGTAGCCTTCGATGTCGGCCTTGTTCGCGAAATACAGATAGCGACGGTTGGCCTGCGATTCGCCGGCAAATGCGGCCTTCAGGTTGCCTTCGGTTTTGGATCCCTTGAGTTGCATAGATGTACTCCTCTGCGTTGGATAAAAGGCGCCGCGCCCTGGCACGGCCAAAAGTCACCAAGCGCAAACGCTCGCGGACTTGCGGAGACTCTAGCCGAGGATGCCCGCAAGTTCTAATTGTATTTTTTGAGCGCGGCAATAGAGGCCGACTATCGGGCGGGAGCGCGCGTACCGGGCAGGTGGCAATCGAGGATGGCCTGTCGGATCACGTCGATCGCCTTGTGCCGCGGGAAACTGGAACGCCAGACGAGGCCGACGCGGCGCGTCGGGCTGGGGTCGACGAAGCGCTTGACCCGCAGCAGCGGATCGTCGGCCGGTATGCCATCGACACTGCTGGACGGCATCACCGTGACACCGACACCCGAAGCAACCATATGGCGGATGGTCTCCAGCGAACTGCCTTCCAGCACCTGCGGCGACTCGCCCTGGCTGGCCCGGGTGCACAGGTCGAGCACCTGGTCGCGAAAGCAGTTGCCGGCGCCCAGCATCAGCAGCGGCTCGTCGAGCAGCTGTTCCGGCCGCAGCGACTTGAGTTTCGCCCAGGGATGCGCCACCGGGACCAGGGTGCGGAATGCTTCGTCATAGACCGGCTGCGCGACGAGGCCGGGCTCCTCGACCGGCAGGGCCAGCACCAGCACGTCGAGTTCGGCGGACTTCAATCGCTCCAGCAGGTTCTCGGTGTAGCCCTCGGCGATGAACAGCGGCATCTGCGGCGCCAGCGCCTTGACCCGCGGCACCAGGGCGGGCAGCAGCCAGGGTCCGATGGTGTAGATAACGCCGAGGCGCAGGGGTCCGGCCAGCGGATCCTTGCCCGCGGCGGCAACTTCGGCCACCCGCGCGGCTTCCGCCAGCGCCCGTTCGGCCTGGGCCACCACCGTGGCGCCGATCGGCGTCGCCCGGACGTCGCCCGAACCGCGCTCGAACAAGGCGACGCCCAACTCCTCCTCGAGTTTCTTGACCGCTACCGACAAGGTCGGCTGCGACACGTTGCACTTGTCCGCGGCGCGACCGAAATGGCGCTCGCGGGCGAGGGCGACGATGTAGCGGAGTTCCGTCAGGGTCATGGGCGGCAGCCGGGTTCGAAAAAGCGTCCGGCCAATTGTAGCGCCTGGGTATTCTTTGGCGGCCCGCTTTGCAAATGGCGGGAACCAGCGTGAGGCGGGGCCGGACATGGCGGTCCGAAGCCCGCGCCAAAGTGATGGAACCGCTATTTCACACGCCCCGGACTAGCCGATCACCCAGGGCATCACCACCGGCAGCAGCAGGGCGGTCATCAGGCCGTTGAGGCCCATCGCCAGCGCGGCGAAGGCTCCGGCCTGCTCGCTTTCCTGGAAGGCGCGGGCGGTGCCGATGCCGTGCGAGGCAATGCCCAGGGCGAAGCCGCGCACGGCGTCGTCTTGGATTTTCAGCGCCCGGTAGATATAGCTGGCGCCCATGGCGCCGAGGATGCCGGTGGCGATCACCAGTATCGCCGTCAGCGAGGGCAGCCCGCCGATGCGCTCGGCGATGCCCATGGCGATCGGCGTCGTGGCCGACTTCGGCGCCAGCGAAAGCTGCGTGGCCTCGCTGGCGCCGAGCAGGGCGCCGATGGCGACGGCCGACAGCGCGGCCGTCAAGGACCCGACCAGCAGCGCGCCAAGCAGGGGCAGCGCCATGCGCTTGAGGCGGTCGAACTGGGCGTAGAGGGGAATCGCCAGCGCCACCGTGGCCGGGCCGAGCAGGAAATGCACAAACTGGGCGCCGTCGAAATAAGTCTGGTAGGAGGTGCCGGTCAGCGCGAGCAGGGCCACCAGCACGGCGACGGCGAGCAATACCGGATTCGCCAGCGGATGCCCGCCGCAGCGTCGGTGCAGCCAGGTCGCACCCTGATAGGCGAGCAGCGTCATGGTCAGGCCGAGCAATGGCGAGGCGGCGAGGTAGACCCAGACCTCTCCCAGTTGCGGCGTCACGATGCATCCTTTGGCTCTGCGCAGCGCCTGATCAAGAGGCGCAACACCAGCGCACTCAAGCCTATGGTGAGCGCGGTACTCAGCAGCAGCGACACCACTAGCGGCAGCCACTCGTCGGACAGGCGCTGGTAATGCAGCATGACCCCGGTGCCGGCCGGCACGAACAGCAGCGACAAGTGCTGCAGCAGGCCTTGCGCGGTTTCCCGCAGGTCGGTCGACGGGCCGCCGCGCCAGGCCAGTGCCGCGAACAGCAGCGCCATGCCGATCACCGGGCCGGGAATCGGCAGCGCGAGCGTGCGCGCGATCACTTCGCCGAGAAGCTGGAACACCAGCAGCAGGGTAATGGCGCCGATCATCGGTGGCCTGGCGGGTCCGCAAAAGGATGGGCCAATATACCCGACGCCGCGGCGCCGCGCGGACAGGCCGGCCCGGCGCAGCGGTCAAGCCGGACCTTGCGCGTAGCCGCATAATGCAGCCATGTCCGCCGTCCTGCCGCCCCTGATCGCCGCCCTGCTCGACCCGCGCCCGTATCCGCATGGCGTTGACCGCGTGGAACTGGTCGAAACCCATGCGTCCTGGCTGTTGCTGGCCGGCGAGTTCGCCTACAAGATCAAGAAGCCCGTCACCCTGCCCTTCCTCGATTACGGCACGCTGGCGCGGCGCGAGGCGTTTTGCCGCGCGGAACTGGTGCTGAACCGGCGTCTCGCGCCGGACCTGTATCTCGACGTGGTGCCGATCGGGGGCACGCCCGACCGGCCGGTGGTCGGAGCCTCGCCCGCGATCGAGTGGGCGTTGCGCATGCGGCGTTTCGACGAGGACGGCCGCCTCGATCACATGGCGGCGCGCGGCGAGTTGCAGCCCGCGCATCTCGAACAACTGGCCGCCACCCTCCGCGCTTTTCAGCAGGCCGCCCCCAGCGCCGCACCCGGAACGCGCTTCGGCTCCCCGCAACAGGTGCTCGCCGCGGCGCAGGAAAACTTTGTCGAACTGCGCCAACTGCTGCCGCCAGGGGCGCAAGCCCGGGTCGAACAACTGGCGCCCTGGACCGAAGCCGAGTTCGCGCGCCGCGCCGGCGATTTCGCCGCACGTAAGGCCGCCGGCTTCATCCGCGAAGGCCACGGCGACCTGCACCTGGGCAACCTGGTGCTGATCGGGGGCCGCGTCACGCCCTTCGACTGCATCGAATTCAACGAGGATTTCCGCTGGAACGATCCGGCCGGCGAGATCGCCTTCGTCTGGATCGACCTGCTCGACCATGGCCGTCCGGACCTGGCCGCATGGTTCCTGAATGCCTGGCTGGAGACCGGCGGCGATTTCGATGCGCTGTGCGTGCTGCGCTTCTATGCCGTGTACCGCGCCGTGGTGCGGGCCAAGATCGCCGCCTTGCGCGCGCGGCAGGAAGATGGTCAGCCGGCACAAGCCGATCTCGACGCGGCGATCGCCTATATGCATCTGGCGTGGAAAATCGCCGTACCGCCAGCGCCGACTTTGGTGATCACCTGCGGCCTGTCGGGTTCGGGCAAGACCACGGCGAGTTCGGCGCGGCTGCTCGATGTGACGCACGATGCCGCCGGCAGCATCGTCCGCCTGCGCTCCGACGTAGAGCGCAAGCGCCTGTTCGGCCTCGCCCCGCATGACGCCAGCCACTCGGCACCAGACGGCGGCATCTACACGGCCGAAGCGACGCAGCGCACCTACGAGCGGCTGCTGGCGCTGGCCCGCGAGCTGCTTGGCGCCGGCTGGCCGGTGATCGTCGATGCCGCCTTCCTCAAGCGTGCCGAACGCGACAGCTTTGCGGCGCTGGCCCGCGAACTGGGGGTCGGTTTCGGCATCCTCGCCGCCGAGGCGCCGCCCGAGGAACTACGCCGGCGCCTGCTGGCGCGCCGCGGCGATGCCTCGGAGGCGACCGTGGCCATACTCGAAAGGCAGTTCGAATGGTTCGAGCCGCTCGCCGCGACAGAGCGCCACTGCCTGCTCCGTCCCTGAACGGGCCGGCCCATGGCGGTGGTCTGCCGCGGTTCAGGACAGGGCGCTGCTCATCCGCGGTTGCGCCCGCTGCCTGAAAGCCGCCGCGCGCGGGCGGTATTCGATGCCGTCGTCCAGCCGCAGGCGCCAGGTGTCGAGCGCATGCCAGATCAGACGCGCCTCGCCGTCGGCCAGGTGGCCGTCACTGCGGATGACGTCGAATATCAGGCGCACCAGCTTCTGGCGCTCCGCGACGCTGCCGACCTCGGCGAACAGGGTTTCCAGGAGCGCCGGCGACAGCAGGTAGTTGCCCCGGCCGTCGGGCAGTCCCGTTGCGTCGGCGCAGAAATCGTAGAGCACCTCGAAGAAGTCTTCGCGCGTAACGCCCAGTTCGGCAAAGGCCCGGTTTTTCGCCAGGCCGTCCAGTTCGGCAGCATCCATCCGGCCGTCGGCCAGCAGTGCCAGGACCACCAGGCGCGCCTTGGCGCGCGGGCTATCGGTCGGGTAGGACCGCAAGGGGCGGCCCGGGTAGTTGATCGGGGAGAAGCTTTCCCTGGCTTGTAGGGTCATCATGGTGTCTCGCTCCTCAGGCGGCCAGGCGCTGCGACAGCGCGGCAGCCGGCACGGCAGGAATCGGCTGGCGGGCATTCGGGCGCCGGGCTTTCGGGACGCGACTCTGGGCGCAGGCGATCGCCAGTATTTCCGGCAGCCGCTCATGCCGCGCCACGCGCGCCACGGTCGCCGGGCCGACAGTGCAAAATGCCTTGCAATCGTTGAGGGTAATCATGTGCCGTCTCCTTGGTGGGTTGATCCGCCGCAGCAGGCTTGCTGCGTATGGAGCACACTGTAGAGAAAGCTTGACTTCCAATAAATGGATCATTATGGATAGAATGCTCCCATTTATTGGAACAGTTGATGACCCCGGACGACCTCAATTTCCGTCACCTGCTGTACTTCTGGGCGGTTGCCAAGGAAGGCAGCATCACCCGTGCGGCGGAGCGCCTGAATCTCTCGGTGCAGACCATCAGCACCCAGCTCGGCGTGCTCGAACAGCAGCTGGGCCAGGCGCTGTTCGCGCCGCAGGGCCGCTCGCTGGCGCTGACCGAGGCCGGCCGCGCCGCGCTCGACTATGCCGACCAGATTTTCCTGCTCGGCGAGCGGCTGCGCCACGCCGTGGCCGACCACGCCTCGGGACGCCGGCGCTTCGCCGTGGGCCTCAGCGAGGCGGTACCCAAGCTGGTCGCCTACCGCTTGCTGCAGCCGGTGCTGCAGGCGCCGCTGTCGATGCGCCTGGAATGCATCGAAGGTAATGTCGAGCACCTGCTGGCCGAACTGGCGCTGAACCGGCTCGACCTGGTCCTGACCGATCGTTCCGCGCCGACCGACGCCCATCTCAAGCTCCAGTCGCGGCTGCTGGGCACGGTCGGCATCGACCTGTACGCCGCCGATGGCCTGCACGCGCGCCATGCCGCCGACTTTCCGCAGCGATTGAACGGGGCGCCGGTGCTGCTGCCGGTGCGCAGCAATCCGCTGCGCGGCGCCATCGATGCCTGGTTCGCGCGGCACAACCTGAAGCCCGAGGTCGTCGGCGAGTTTTCCGACAGCGCGCTGCTGAAGACCTTCGGCCGCGCCGGGCTCGGCCTGTTTCCGGCGCCCTCCGCGATGCATGCCGACATCCTGGCGCAGTTCGGCGCCCGCCCGCTCGGCACGCTGGCCGATGTCAGCGAGCACTGGTATGCCATTGTCACCCAGCGGCGGATCCAGCACCCGGCCGTCGAGGCGATCCAGGCCGGCGGCATTGCCTCGCTGCTGGAATGAGAACGGACATCACGGCAGCGCAAGATCGAGCAGGCGGCCCAGCTCGACGCCGAGCACGATGATCCAGACGAAGATCGCGATGCCGACGCCGGCGGCGGCGATGTCCTTGATGACCTTGATCTTCTCGTTGTGGCGCGTCTCGACGAAATCGCACAGCGCCTCGATCGCGCTGTTGAAGATTTCGGCGACCAGGACGAAGGCTGTCACCACCAGGATCAGCAGGAAATCGACCCAGGCACGGGCGCCGAAGGCAACCGCCAGCACCACCACCGAAGCGATCAGCTTGTAAGTCACCGACCAGTCGTAGAGCACGGCGTAGCGCAGCCCGGAAAAGACGGTGCGGATCTTGCGCAGCGGGTGGTAGCCGGCGTCGCCGGTGCCGAGGAATTTGTGTCTCATCGTGTTGTCTCCCGCCATGCCGGCAGACGACGCAGCAGCAGGACCCAAAGGGTCGCCAACAGGGCGCCGGCCACGATATCGCTCGGAAAATGAACTTGCAGGTAGAGCCGCGAGGCGAAGACCGCCGTCACGGCCGAGAAAAGGACGGCGATCTCGACCCGGCCCGGAGCCGCTCCCGGCCGCAACAGCCAGGCCAGGGCGAAGGCGGTGACCTGTGTCGCATGGGCGCTGGGAAAACTCCAGTCCGCGGGCATGTCGATCAGCGGCGGAAACAGGACGGGCCGCGGCCGCGCCGCGACCAGTTTGGCCAGGTGCCCGAGCGCGGAGGCGCCGATCACCGCCAGCGCGACAAAGGCCGCGTTCCTGTCGCCGCGCCGCCACCACCAGAGCAGCAGCGCCAGCGGCAGCAGCACCGCCAGCGAACCGAGCCAGGTAATGGCACGGAACAGGCTGTCGAGCCACCCGGCTCGCATGGAATGCAGCAGCGCGAGACCGGTGTGATCCCAGGCGGTAAGGACGTTCATGGCCGCGCTTGCCTTTCGCGGCTGACCGCCGCGGCGCGCTCCAGCTTTTCCTTGCGCAGCGACATCCCGATCGAAATGCCGATGAAGGTGGCGACCACGGCCAGCGAGAAGCCGATCGGGATTTTGTAAAGGTCGATCAGCAGCATCTTGACGCCGATGAACACCAGCACCGCGGCCAGGCCGTATTTGAGCAGCGAGAAGCGGTCGGCCATGTCGGCCAGCAGGAAGTACATCGCGCGCAGGCCGAGAATGGCGAAGACGTTCGAGGTCAGGACGATGAAGGGATCCGCGGTGATGGCGAAGATGGCCGGGATCGAATCGACGGCGA
>CAZGQB010000073.1:0-8644 GCA_964527055.1 uncultured Sulfuritalea sp. | reverse complement strand
AACCCAAGACCTGCCCCACCTGCGCCGGCCACGGCCAGGTGCGCATGCAGCAGGGCTTCTTCTCGATCCAGCAGACCTGCCCGAAATGCCACGGCACCGGCCGCTACGTCGCCGACCCCTGCGGCACCTGCCACGGCGCCGGCCGCGTCAAGCAGCACAAGACCCTGTCGGTCAAGATTCCGTCCGGGATCGACGAAGGCGACCGCATCCGGCTCAGCGGCGAGGGCGAGCACGGTGTCAATGGCGGCCCGCCGGGCGACCTCTACGTGCAGATCCACCTTAAAGCCCATGCCATGTTCCAGCGCGACCACGACGACCTGCATTGCGAAATGCCGATCGGCTACGCCACCGCGGCGCTTGGCGGCGAGATCGAGATTCCTACCCTGGACGGTGTGGCCAAGCTCAAGATCCCCGCCGAAACCCAGACCGGCAAGGTCTTCCGGCTGCGCGGCAAGGGCATCAAGGGCGTACGGTCCTCAAGCCCCGGCGACCTGCTCTGCCACGTGGTGCTGGAAACGCCGGTCAGCCTCACCGAGCGGCAGAAGGAACTGCTGCGCGAATTCGAGGAAATCAGCCAGGGCAACGCATCGCGCCACAGTCCGCGCGCGCAGAGCTGGCTGGACAAGGTCAGGGATTTCTTCGGCGGCTGAGCGTTTCCGGTGCCGGGCAAGCCCGCGTGGAACCTGCGTGGCGCGCTCATGGCCGATTGTCAACCCAGCGGGTCGGTGCTGCTCAAACTTCGGCCAGCAACATCGAAAAGACGCTGCGCGCCTCGTTGGTGAATACCCCCTGGATAGTCGACAATCGCGAGATCTGTCCGAGGGTCAGCCATGCATGCGATGGCATGACGCCGGGAAGATCGCGGTCCGCAGGCACTTCGACGATCCGGTAACGGCAGACGGAATGGAAGAACCTGCCGCCCTCGTCGGATTGCAGCGTCGCCATTCGTTCCCGTCCGCGCCTGATCGACTCGGCGATCAGGCGTGCCGGCGGTTCGCCGCCGGCCAGATCATCCGACTGCCAGCTGGGGCCGACTTGAACCCGCTCGCGAAATCCCGCCTCGATGCTCGCGCGCACAAGAAAGTGCAGCACCCCGTCGCGCTGCTGGCAAAGCTGGACGACCTCCTCTACCTGCGCGCCGAGATAAAACGGCTGATCCCAGGACCCGACCTCGCGCGAACTGGCCTCCACCGCGTAGGCGCGTATCAACGCCTGGCCGTCGGCGCGACGAACGATCCCGTCCCCGGTTATTTCCCAGTCGGGCATCGATTCGAGCGCGACGGTCCCGACCTCCAGATCGATGCGCCGACGCTCCCGGTCCAGCCATTCCAGCACATCCATTTCATCTTCCGCGGCGGCGGCCTCGAAGGATCCGGGCAGGCCCGCGCGCCAGTCGCATCCGCCACGCCAGCGACCAAAGGGCGCCCCATCGGCAAGCAGGCTCCAGTCGGAGCAGAACAATACCGACCGGGCATCGGTATTCACCGCAAAATCCGCCGCGAGCATGGCACGCAACTCCGCCGCCGCAACCCAGCGCCAATCGGCCGAATGGGGTGCGGGGCCGCCGTCGCCGGACAGCAAGGTGACATTGCTGTTGTACTTGCCGAGAAAGCGATTGCCATGCTCCGACTGCAGGCTGTCGCGAACGACGGTATCGCCCCGGCCCGGCGCAATGAACCGGTCGATGTAGGGGGTTGCCGCACCGCCGTGCACCCGCATGTAGTTGCTGCGCGTGGCCTGCACGCTTGGCGCCAGATGCACTTCACCGACATTGCCCGGTTCCGCCTTGGCCTGCACCAGCCATTCCCGGCCGGCAGCGGATGGGCGCACGATGAAACCGAGGATTCCGACCTCCGGCTGGTCGATGATCGGCTGGCAGATGCCATGAAGAGCGGGAACGCTTGCGGCGGTGCGAATGCCGGCGACCGAGAAAAATCCCCCGGAGACATGCTCAAGACGCCCGCACCGGAACCGCCAGGATCTGCTTTCACGCCAGGGAATCGGACGCAGGGAAAGCCGGCACGCGGCACGCCGGCAGGCCAGCCACTCCGTCAGGTCGCCGCTCATTGCCGCGAATCGAGGCTCTGCCGCGCGAACCGCACCAGGCCGGCAAAATCGGGGCTGGGCGGCAGTTCCTCGCCGGTACGCATGCGCAGCGCGATGCGCAGGGTACGCCCTTTTTCGAGGCCGGCCTCGATGCAGAACTGCTCGAAGGCGTCACGGCCATCCTTCAGGTACTCCATGGCCGCCGACGGTGTCAGCAGTTGTCCGGCGCGCCGCTCCTGGGCTTCGGTCAGGTGGCCCAGCAGGCCGAGCACCAGCCGTGAAAAACCGGGACGCGGAACCCGGGCAGCCAGATCCGACCCGATCTGGCGCAGGACCGCGGAACGAATCCCGCCTGCACTGACCTTGTGTATCAAATCGTCGAGCAGGGCATCCTCGCCCTTGTCCCAGGCGTAGGCACCCTGCGGGCCGGCTTGCTGGTAGTGGGTCAACAGGCGCAGCACGGTAATGTCCCCGGATTCGACCAGGCGCGCGCCCGCCCGCCATGCCCGCAGCAACCAGTCTTCCATCGGCGTCCGGTAGATCGAGGCCGCGGCGCGCCACGGCCCCACGCGCTGCGCCAGATCGCGGGAAAACACCCAGGCGCTGCACGGTTCGAACATCTCGCAACCGCGGCTGAATGCGTCGCCGAGGCTGCGCCCGGACGGCGTCACCTCCGAAAACACCGGCACCAGGCGTCCGTCGTCAAGGTGTCCGCTGACGCGCGCAAAAGCGGCACGACCGGCAAAGAACTCGCCGCCACCCGCGTCCAGTGCCGCCATCGCCTGCTCCAGATGGTCCGCCAGCAGCACGTCGTCGTGATTGAGGAGGGCAATCCAGCGGCTCGCGGCCAGCGCCATGCCGATCGAATTGGGAATCGACTGCTCGCCGCAGCGCGCCGGCAGGTTCACGTAGTCGATGCGGCTGTCCCCGATGGCGGCGACGACCTCGGCGGTGCGCGCATCGCAGGCATCGCCGATGACCAGCAGGCGCCAGTCGGAGACGGTCTGCCGCAACACCGAGCGAATCGCCAGGCGCAGGCTTGCCGGGCGGTTGTAGGTCGCCAGCACGATGGTGATCAGGGGCACATGGGTCATCAGGATCGATCCCCGCATTCAGGATGCCACCGGGTTCCCGACCGCAGGGAAGCTCCGGGTGAAAAAATTTCATTCTACGTCGCCGTATCCCGGCGAAACCACGACCGACAGATGCGGGCAGCGGTGGTAGGCAGGAAATATTTCAGCGATCGCATTTCTCGCATGCGAACGGCAAAAAGTCGGCGCTGGCGATACGGCGCTGCACGCATGGCCGCGGCCGATAATCCCACCTCGATCCGCGGCACCAAACTCTGGCATGGCGATCTGGCACGGCAGCTTTCCCCTCTTTGACGCCAAGCAGCGCGACCAGCGCTGCGCCGTCGGCCATCTCGGCATCAAACTGATCGAAGCCGACGACTGGCTCAAGGCTCGCATGCCGGTCGACCACCGCACCCGACATCCTGCTGGAGTTCTACATGGCGGTGCTGGCCACGCCGATGCGCTACCGAGCGGCATCTGTCCAGGCCGAAGCGGCACTCGGGACCAAAAAGTCGGTGATGACGGAACGGCAAGGTTCTGCCGATAGCGTCAACACAAGCCGCAAACGGGCTCTGCATGCCGATCGCAAATCCGGCTTGCGGCACAAAAATACGAGCCGCATAATGGGAAAGGCCCGGCGAGTTTCCCCGTCGGGCCTGGATACAGAATCTTTCGATTCTTTATTGTAGCAACGGCTCTCACCCCGGATAGCCACAACGGGGACGATTATGCGGGAGGAAACCATGGCAGGCAATACCCTCGGCCCGTTGACGTTCGGCTTCGATATCGGCATCGCCTCGGTCGGCTGGTGCGTGCTTGGCGAAAATCGCATTGTCGATCTTGGCGTGCGATGTTTCGACAAGGCGGAAACCGCCAAGGAAGGAGAATCGCTAAATCTCGCGCGACGTACCGCGCGCCTCATGCGCCGACGACTGCGCCGTCGAGCGTGGCGCCTGACCAAGCTGGCAAGGCTGCTCAAGCGCATTGGACTGATTCAAGAACCGGCTGCCGTCCATAGCCCTTCACCTGTCTCGCCGTGGCGATTACGTGTCGAAGGGCTTGATCGCTGCCTGACCAAAGACGAATGGGCGCGAGTGATCTATCACCTGTGCAAGCATCGCGGCTTCCACTGGATCAGCCGCGCCGAGGAAAAGAAGGCGGAAGGCGATGTCAAAGGTGAAGGCGGCCGTGTCAAGAAAGGACTTTCCGACACCCAGCGACGCATGAGCGAAAAGGGCTATCGCAGCGCCGCCGAAATGGTGCTGGCGGAGTTCCCGGAGGCACAACGCAACAAGCGGGGCGATTACGGCAAAGCACTTTCCCGCGTATTGCTTGCGAGCGAACTGGCACTTTTGTTTAAACGCCAGCGCGAGCTCGGCAATCCGCATGCCACTACCAAGCTCGAAACCGCCATTCTCGGCAGCGACGACCGCAAGAGCGGTCTGTTCTGGGAACAGAAGCCGCCACTCGCAGGTGTCGACCTGCTCAAGATGCTGGGCAAATGCACTTTCGAGCGCGACGAGTACCGCGCACCCAAGGCCAGTTTCACCGCTGAGCGCCATGTCTGGCTCACACGGCTCAACAATCTGCGCATCGTCGCCGATGGACAGACACGCGGACTCAACGAAGCGGAACGACGGCTGGCGTTACCGATGCCCTACCGGCAAGCCGGCGATTTCACCTACAAGCAACTGCGTGCCGCGCTTACCAAGACAGGACTGTTACCAGAGACATTCAAGTTTGCAGGCCTGAGCTACCCCGCTGGCAAGCAACTGGACGAAGCCAAGCCGAAGGACCCGGAAAGCGAAAGGCTGGTGAAACTCCCTGCATGGCAGGAGTTACGCAAAGCGCTCAAGGAAGGCAACCTTGAAACCGAATGGGAAAGTATGGCCGGGGCGGCAGCCGGCGGCGACCCAACGCTGTTGGACGAAATCGCGAGAGTGCTGTCGGTCTTCAAGGATGGCGACGAAGTGACCGCCGAATTGCGCAAGCTGCCACTTCCCGGCGGCGAGAAGATGATCGAGGTACTGAGCGAAATCAGCTTTGACAAGTTTCACGCACTGTCCATCAAGGCCCTGCGCAAAATCGTGCCGCATATGGAAGCCGGCCTGCGCTATGACGAAGCCTGCTTGGCGGCGGGCTATCACCATAGCCAGTTGCACGAGGCAGGCTCCGGCCAACACACCTACCTGCCGCCGCTGTATTCGCGCCGGGACAAGGATGGCCGCATGGTCTTCAACGAGGAGCTGGACGTACCGCGCAACCCGGTCGTCCTGCGCTCCCTCAATCAGGCGCGTAAAGTGCTCAACGCCCTGGCGCGTACTTATGGCTCGCCGTCCGCCGTGCATATAGAGATGGCGCGCGATTTGTCCCGCCCCTTGGACGAACGCAACAAGGTCAAGAAGGCACAGGACGAATACCGCGAGCGCAACGAGAAAGACAAGGCCGCATTCGCTGCCGAGCATGGCATCGCCGCGAAAAGCCGCGAGTTCGAGAAGTTCCAGCTCTACCGCGAGCAGCAAGGCAAATGCGCTTACTCGCTCAAACCGCTCGACCTGCACCGGGTATTGCACGACATCGGTTACGCCGAAGTAGATCACGCCCTTCCCTACTCGCGCAGCTACGACGACGGCAAGAACAACAAGGTGCTGGTGCTGACGGAGGAAAACCGCAACAAGGGCAACCGCACCGCCTACGAATACCTCACCTCCTTTCCTGGTGGCGAGAATGGCGAACGCTGGCATAACTTCGTCGTCTATGTCGAATCGAACAAGAGCTACCGTCTCGCCAAGCGCACGCGACTGCTGCGCAAGGACTTCGGCGGAAAGGCCGCCGAGGAATTCCGCGAGCGCAACCTAAACGACACGCGCTACATCTGCCGCTTCTTCAAGAACTACGTCGAGCGCTACCTGCATCTGGAAGTCGGCGCTGACGGGACGGCGACAAAGCGCTGCGTGGTGCTCAGTGGCCAGACCACCGCCTTCCTGCGCGCGCGCTGGGGCCTGCTCAAGGTGCGCGGCGACAACGACCGCCACCATGCGCTCGATGCCGCCGTGGTTGCGGCATGCAGTCACGGCATGGTGCAGCGCCTTGCTCGCTACTCGAAGGACAAGGAGCTAGCGAACGTGCGCGAAGGCTTTCCAGACCCAGAAACCGGCGTCATTGAAGATTCGGCCATGTTCCAGCAACTGCACGCGCACTTTCCCGATCCGTGGCCGCATTTCCGTGGCGAACTCGAAGCGCGGCTGAATATCGACGATGGCGCCGAATTGCGTTCGCGGCTGGAAATGTTCGGCACCTATCCTCTGGACGCGCTGAATGCACTGCGCCCGCTGTTCGTCTCGCGCGCGCCGCAGCGGCGCAATGGCGGCGCGGCACACAAGGAAACCATCTACGCCCAGCCCGAGCGGCTGAAGGATCAGGGCGGCGTCACGCAGAAGGTCCCGCTTGCCAGCCTGACGCTCAAGGACCTCGACAACCTGATCGACCCGCACCGCAATGAAAAGCTCTATGCCGCGATCCGCGCCCGACTGGAAACTCACGGCGGCAAGGGCGAGAAGGCGTTCCCGCGGGACAACCCGCTGCGCAAACCCGATCGTGAAGGAAACCCGACTGGCCCGGTCGTACGCACCATCACCATGGTGATCGACAAGCTATCCGGCATTCCCATACGCGGCGGTATAGCTAAGAACGACACGATGCTGCGGGTGGATGTGTTTCACCACAAGCAGGATGGCAAGTTTCATCTGGTGCCCGTATATGTACATCACACAGTTGCGAAAGAGTTGCCAAACCGGGCGATTGTGGCTTTCAAGGATGAACAAGATTGGACGCTGATCGACGGTGGTTTCAATTTTCTGTTTTCCCTGCATCCGAACGACTTCATCCGCGTCACGCAGAAGAACAAGGCCCCGATTTCGGGGTATTACGCCAGTTGCCACCGAGGAACGGGGAACCTAAATCTATGGGTGCACGACCGTAGCCAGAAGATCGGGAAAGACGGCCAGATAGAAGGTATCGGCGTCAAAACTGCTATCGCACTGGAGAAATTCCACGTCGACGTCCTCGGTAACGTCTATCCCGCGCCGCCGGAGCAGCGCCGTGGTCTGGCGTAGCGTCATGATCTCCAGCCCCGCCAAACTGAGGCGGGAGCATTACTCCCTTGCCATCGAACAGGAGCAGACCGCCTTCGTGCCCTTCGAGGACATCGCCGTCATCGTCCTCAACCATCGCGAAATCACCCTCACCCACCCGGTGCTTTCGGCCTGCGCCGAATACGGTATTGGCCTTTACGCGACGGGCAGCAACCATCAACCCGCCGGAGTATTCCTCCCCTTCCTGCCGCATTCCCGCGCCACGCGAATGATGCGACTGCAGCTGAGCATTGCCAAACCAATTGCGAAGCAGGCCTGGGCCTGCATCGTCCGGCGCAAGATCGAAAATCAGGCCGCCTGCCTGAAGCTCGCGGGCAAGAAAGGTGTTGACCGTCTCGACTCCTACGCGCGCCGCGTCCGTTCGGGCGACCCGGACAACATGGAGGCGCAGGCCGCGGCCTTCTACTTCGCCCAATTGTTCGGCCGCGATTTCCATCGTGCCGAGGACCGCTGGACCAATGCTGCATTGGATTACGGCTATGCAGTGCTGCGCGGCGCCATCGCGCGCGGGCTGGTGGCGCACGGCCTGCATCCGACGGTCGGCCTGTTCCACGACAGCGAGCAGAATGCCTTCAACCTCGCCGACGATCTGATCGAGCCTTTCCGGCCGCTGGTCGACCTGCATGTGACCAAGCGCGGCGCGACCACCGAGGGCGACCTGATCCCGGCGGACAAGCAGACGCTGGTTGCCCTACTTAACGTCGACGTGGCGATGCCGCAAGGCCGCATGTCGGTACTTTCCGCCATCGAATACGCAGTGGAAAGCCTGGCCAGAGTGTACGAAAGCGGCGCAAAGGAAATTGACCTGCCGGATCTGGTCGGCTTGCATCCGCACCAGATGGAGTGTTGAGGTGGGCGTCGAGACGAGGCGATACATGCGCTTGCTCGTCTTCTTCGATCTACCGATGGTCACCAAGGCCGAGAAGCGGGCCTATGTCCAGTTTCGCCGCTTCCTGCTCAACGACGGCTACGACATGATCCAGTGGTCGGTCTACGGCCGCATCCTCAACGGACGGGACGCCGAAGTCAAGCACACGGCCCGCCTCGCGGAAAACCTGCCGCCCGAAGGTTCGATCCGTTGCATGACCGTCACCGAAAAGCAGTATGCGGGAATGCGGCTGCTGGTCGGCCTGCCACTGTTTCAGGAAAAAAAGGTCGCCGCATCCCAAATGCTGCTCTTTTAGCGGCAAAACAAAAAAGAAAATTCCCCGCCTGGCCGAAGCCGGGCGGGGATCAAGGTTCAGCCAATTGTAGCTATCCGGGGTGAGAGAGGGAGCTACAACCATGATCGTGCGGCAGCACCAGCAGACCCGATTGTAGCTATCCGGGGTGAGAGAGGGAGCTACAACTCGGCCCATCGCTGGCTTATCG
>CAZGQB010000072.1:0-8696 GCA_964527055.1 uncultured Sulfuritalea sp. | reverse complement strand
ACTCCAATTCAAGAATGGTAGACTTCTCTATTGCCTACTTCGAAGGACTCAGTTCTAAGCGTTACATGCCAATGCTTAAAACTGAACCAACAGGACAACCTTTCTCGACAACAGGTAGTCCAAGATGTGTATGGCCGTTAGTCACTAAACCGTTTAATGATTTAAGGAACTACGGTGACGGACTAATTACAGGTACTCCAGATGCTATAGGTGGCCAATCAGGTTCAGCAATTTACAATTCAACCGGACAACAGATTGCTCTACTAACATGGTCAATTAACGGTCGTTGTGCCGGACAGAAAACTAGCAAGCTATGGCAAGTAGCAACTCAAAGAGACGTAAGTTTAGCAGACTTAAGACCGGAAGGACTTAAAGAACTATCTGAAATAAAAGACAAGGCAGTCTGTGAGGAAGGAATCTTCGGAGAACTTCCACAATGCTTTGTAGGTGATGCTAGGCCAATTTGTGAAGAAGGAATCTTTGGTGAATTGAAAGGAATCACTGCTGTAGTTGAAACATCAGGCAACGACCCTGAAATAGCTAAAGTTGTTGGTCCAATGGTAAGACCATTAACCGAAAATGTTATTGCATCACAATTGAATACAGCTATGGCAGATATGCCAATCTGGTATGATCCATCTACTCCACCTACCGACCCACCAACAGACCCACCATCGGATTGCTATAAGCTAACCGATAAAGAGTGGGCTTTAATTCAATTTATTAGATCACAAGAAAACGAGGCAGGATTCGGTGATCTACTAAAAGGAATTGATTGGGTCAAACTTGCCAAGACGATCATAGAGATCATCAAGCTATTTCAATCTGAAATGGGAGCAAGTGAAGTAGCTTTTGGTGATTTTCTTAAAGGAATAGACTGGACTGAATTTGCAAAAATGATAATCCAAATCATTAAGCTATTCAAAACAATGGAAGCTCCTGGACTAAACGACGTTTCTTTCAACACTAACAATTGAGGGTTTGATGAAGAAGTATCTATTTGGAATTAGCTTGGCTTTGATCGGACTGGTTTCACTATCACCGACTGAGCCAAGCTATGCGGACTCGGTAGGAAACACCGACTCGTATGGATCATACGGGTCAGTATCATACGGTTCAACTGGAACCACAGTAGTAGTAGTTCGACAAAGACGAACACCAGTACGGACCTTTATCCGGTCAGTACAAGAACGACGAGCTACTGGAACCTGCCGATAACAAATCAACTGGCTGTCTATGACAGCTAGTTACCTAGTGCATCTAATGGTGCTTTAGGTAACTAACTCATTACTTAATAAGTGATAAAACCATGGCAACATTAGGAAAAACTGACATCGGTGGAAACCCAGGTGCCATGAATCCCAACATCGAGTGGGCTGCTGGACCATACCTTGCACCTGAAAATGGGACAATTACGAGCATTTCCATCTACGCATCTAGCGTAGGTGGTGGCTCTACTCGATTCGGTGTTTGGAAAGATGACGGAACTGGTAATCCTGGTGAGTTAGTTGCTGAGTCGGCAAGTAGCACGCTAGCGGCACCTGGCTGGATGACGTTCGTTGCAAGTGGTGTTATCGAAAACGGCGAGAGCTATTACATAGGCCACTTATCAAATAATAATCTCGGTGGTGCTTACGATTCAGGCACAAAAGAGATTGTTTTCAAAGCTAAAACATTTGGGAATCTCAGCAACCCATTCCCGTCTGGAACAACGACAGTCGGTAGCCGCAACTACTCGATGTATTTCACTTATGATCCTGCACTGGCAGAATCGTTGACAATCAACACTCCAATTACAAAGCAACTAATTCAACGCAATCCTGGTGAGGAAACTGCTGACATTGAAATAACAGGTACAGCAGTTGGTGTGGATGGTGCTATTGAAGCTAGATTTGCTGGTGGTAATTGGGTAACAATTGATACAATAGCTGATCCAGGCTCCTTCAGTGGAACCCTAACTAATCAACCACTAACCAGAGGAACTCTAGAAGTCAGGTTTGTCGACAATACCTCTATCAATGCCAGTGTAGCTGATCTTTACACTGGAAGGCTTTACTTAGTCACTGGTGACTCGATAGCCCAAGGTAATGTTGTCAACGCACAAAGCCGCAACAGCGTCGATGCGGTAGTCTACCGGCAGGACGATGCGTGGATTGAAGCGGACGACCCAGTAGACACAGGTACAAATCTAGGTTCCCATTGGCCCCTACTCGCTCAACACCTGACCGACCACTTCAATTGCCCTGTCGGATTCATCACCACAGCAACTGGTTCTAAAGACATTGCAGGTGGAAATAGTGACTATGCCAAACCAAACGTATCCGGTTGGGGAATAATCACATCCCAATATGCCGAAGCTACAGATCGTGGTGTTGAAGCATTCCTAGTACACTTAGGACCAAATGCAGCTAGTGGTGACACATTAACGCAAGCCCAATACTTAGCAGCACTAACTCAATGGGCTTCTGACATTCGAGCAGATATACAAAGCAACGTACCTATCTACCTTGGAGTTTACGGCAAGTCTAGTGGAACAACAGCCGGTAACCCAAAAATTCGTAGAGCAATTGCAGAAGCTATCAAAAATGGAGTATTCACCTGTGGACCAAACTTACTAGGACCAAGTTGGGCAGACAACGTCCACCCCAGAACCGACGAGGAAGCTGCAATAACTGCTGGACGATGGTTTGCTGCACTAACCAGTGTAAGATCACCACGAATAGTCAGGGTAGAATTAAAAACCAATCCAAAAGAAGTGGATTTGATAATTTCTGGTAAATTAGGTGGTTCAAACGGAGACACCTACACAGCAAGCTTGTTTACGGTAAACAGTGTCACACCAACTTCAGCAACACGTATAAGTTCATCAAGGATACGACTTGTATTTGCAGCCGATAGAGCATTGGGGCAGACTTTCATCTTCGTTCCTGGTGAAGAACACGTAGGAGCCACACTACCGAAAAGTCTGTCTGTAACACTACCGGTAACCATACACACTGTAAGTACAGAAGCTCAACCAGTAGACCCAGTACAATTAACGGTAACAGAAGAACAACCTTCAAGTAAGTTCATACGTGACGTAGTTAGTCCAACAATCAGACTAGGTTAAAACATGCGACAACTAACAATAACAACAACGGGTGAGTCCGAATCTTTGGAATTGTACGAAGGTACAAACAAGGTAACGGTTCTTACAGTAGGTACTGTAGAAGCAACAGTACTAGACAACGGGGTAGAGAAAACTCTACCTGAAGATGTAGCAGCAAATGGAATTGTTGAAGGAGACGTAACATTCCTAATCAATGGACCAGGAACATTACAGCTAGACGTAACAACTCTATCTGGTGGTGGAGCACAAATTTCAATCTCAGTAGAGAAGAGCCACGGGTAATGTCAAAAATAACATATTTGCCAGTACTTAAGTCCCAAATCAACCAACCCAATGGTGTAGCTGGACTTGACGCTAGTGGGTATCTCTCCAAAATAGGAGAGAATGGACACCCACCCCAGATAAACAACGACGGGGCAATTGAAGCCATAGTGTCTCATAGAATTGATACACTAGAAAACCTACAAGCACTAGGACCACTGCCAGAAGGCGAAATAGTAATAGTCAAAGACGGGTCGGGTGTTCCAATAGGTCTTAGAGTGGGAGACGAGGCTGAAACTGACGGTGGACACCCAATTGACAATAGCATAACTAAAGTAAATGTTTCTAACTTTAGTTTAACATCATCAAGCTTTACACTACTACCAGGTTTAACAATCACATTACCGTCTAACTCATTGTTAGAACTAAGTGGTTGTTTAAGATTTGGTGCAACTGCTGGACTAAGTTACACATTTCTTATTCTGTCACCGGAACTGTTATCTCTACTGGTTAGAGACGGGACTGTCAATAGCCAAAACGTATCAGGAGCAGCTATATCCATGACTGGTGCAGGTGGAACAATCGTCATACCACCCACCATAGTAGCAACAGGGGCATCAAGTGACTTTGCTGTTTACTATCAGAAACTGTCAGGAAGTTCAGACAAGCTATTAGTTAGGGGAGACTTAATCTACAAGGTGCTTGGATGACAATAGCAATTATACCAAATGCTAACAACCTTATCGTTCCCCCTGATTTTAATTTCACAGCTAAGTGGAATGACCAATCAGTAATTGTTACACCAGGTATAACTCCTGCTCCATACGTAATTGATGATGCTACAGTCTACGATGATTTATCAGCAGAGACAAGACTAGAAGGTCCCATATCAACTGAACCACCGGATGTAGTTGAGAGGATGGAATTTACTACAGCTAACCCATCATTAGCAGTTGTAAGTTCTTCTGGATACGTCACGTCAACAGGAACAGGAACAACCATTATAACATGTAAAAGAAAACATGTTAGAAGGAAGCTGGAAATTGATGCTGCCGTGGGTGTCGTAACAGCTGTAACTAACCTAATTAGCTACAACAACGACACTTTAGGTAAACACGTTAAGGATACAATAGCTAGCCTATTAGCTACTTCAACACAAACAAACATCTATACATCTGGAGTCACACGTAACCCTAATGTATGGACCGGTGACTTAGACCTAACAGGAATTTCATACTGGAACACTACAGGTGGAAACAATGGACACCGTGGAGCAACACTGATAAGTCCTAGACACGTCCTAATGGCAAACCACTTTCCAGTAACTGTAGGGGACACCATTGAATACGTTACTCAAGCAGGTGTTAAAGTACAACGTACACTGGATTCAGTAATTACTATTGTTCCTAGTGATCCCACTTACAGTAGTGCTGATATGAGAATAGGAAAGCTAAATGCTGACGTACCAGAGACTATAAAACATTACAGCATAATGCCTGAGGATTGGTTTGACTACTTAACTTTGTACCATAACTCAGAACTTCCTATAGTCGCTTGTGCTCAACGCAGAACAATATATCAACGATGGAGAAGGAACTACCCGCACCCATCGGATAATGAAGCTCTTAGGAATGAGTACAATACAGCTTGGTGCTATCACGAACTCGCAGACCAAGCATCAGCAAATTTAGTAACAGGCGACAGTGGACAACCGACATTTTTTCCTATCAATGGTGAACTAGTACTGCTAGGCTCACACTTAACAGATGTATCCCACTACCTAGCCAGCAAATTCAAAACAGAAATTAATGCTGCTATGACTACTCTAGGTGGTGGTTACACAACAACAGTTGCAGACCTAACCGGATTTAACTACTATGGCTAATCAAGCTGTACAATTTGACTACCTACCAGGCACAGCTGACTTATATTTCTTTCCAGCTAGTGAGTATGGTATATCATTAGCTGATTGGACAAGCTACTATCAACTTGCAGTTGAAAGAGACCCACCAAACGAAGGAACATATGACGTCACATTAAACGACACGTACGAAAACTGGGTAGGCTTTGAAGGATCATCCCAACCTGCTACATGGTGGGACGCAGTATTAAGCCTAACACTAGAAGCAGAAGAATCCACCCCAGTAGAACCGGACCTGGAAGGTCTAGAAGAACTTGCTGAAGCATCAAAGACCATCGGACCAAAGATGGTTAAAACCAAAGATGTTCAAATCAGCACACACGATCCAGTACGTGTACAAAAGGCCAAGAACATGACACGGTCAAACAAACCTGTTCTGTTCTCTGATTTCCCATCAACACTAGCATCACCTAAATGTGAAGATTTTTGCACTTGTAAGGACGACCCAGACTGTGTTTAATCCATTAAAATTATTTCAGAGAAAAGGCCGGACAATAAATAATGCCGGTTATGACTTTGAACAAGAGCAAGCATCTTCTATCCGTAGAGAATACGGAATAGCAGTAAGGAATCCCTACTTTAGAGCACAAATTAGGGAAGCCTCTATTCTTGAGGACGAACAAAACTCGTACTACTCAGGAATACTAAACACCATTGCTGACCATTGCATCGGAACATACCCAATACTAATGGGTGAGTCCAACGACGACGAAGTAAATGATTCTTGGGAAGCACGTTGGACCGAATGGTCACTAACAAACAACATCGGAACAGCAATTCGTCACATCCGACGTGGAGCTGCAAAGACAGGAATAGGAATTGGAATACCATACATAAAGTCCACCCCAGAAGAACCTATCGGGTTGGCAATCAAGACTGTATCATCCACAAGACTAACAAGTCCTAGAAATGCCTTACTGTCTGATAGGATTATTGATGGTATTGAATACGACAGCAATTGGGATATCAAGAAGATTTACATTGCTGAAAAAGACAAACTAGACCCAACAGAATACGATATAAAGGATATTCTTTTCTGGTCAAAGCAGATCAATGAAGAACCAATGTATCGTATGCCAGAATGTGGTCCAGCATTTTGTTTGTATCCACAGCTTCGTCGGTATATGGAAGCTATTGTCAAGTCAGAAGAATTTAGGGCTTGCATACCACTGGCTGTAGAACTTGATCCTGAAATCTATGGTCCTGATGATACAACACAAACACCACAAGGAAAGTTAAAGTATGAACCTGGATACATACCTACTCTTCCAGCAGGAACCAAGTTGTCTGGATTACCTATAGGAACATCATCTTCAGATAAGATACAATTTATAAACTTGTTAATATCTGCTGCTGCCAGATGTGTTCAGATGCCAAAAAACATTGCTATGGGAGATTCTTCAGGTCACAACATGGCAACGGCAGCTATTGATATCCAACCTTGGCAAGACAGAGTAAAAATAGACAGAGCAGACTTCCGTCCAATTATTAACAAAATTGTTAATATGTGGTTCAATAGAGGAATTCTAGTCAGTGGATATTTTATTTCTAAAGCTAGGAGAGGATTGAAGTTTGAAATAGGTCACGACAAGACATTCCAACACCCAGATCCTAAGAAAAATGCTGATGCAAGGGCAAAAGACTTGGAGTCTGGATCAACAACCCTTTACCGAGTTTACACCGATCTTGCATTAAATCCGTCACGTGAGTTGAATCGTGAGGCAAGAATGTTAGGGATAACAAGACAACAATTGAACGAAGCCATTTTACAAAAAAGAGTAGGATCTGTAAGCCCAGAAGCAGAAAGTGAGGAAGAGGAAGTTGAAGATGATAACTAACTCGAAAGGAACTGATCCATGTATTCATATCCAATGTGCAGGATCAGCAGAAGTTCCATCTACAGGGCCAGCAAAAATAAAATTTCAAGGGTACTCCGGAGACGCAGTAGACCTAAGAGATTATGGTTTCGACGCTCCTGTAGTTTACGATATCAACGGGATAGATCTGAAGCAGTCGATCCCGATACTATATGACCACGACCAACCTATCGGACACACAACATCCGTCAGAAAAATGGACAACGGGTCAGCATTGAGAGGAAAAGGATTAGCCTCTCTACCAAACGAAACCACTACTATGGTTGTTGAAGGAATGAAAAACGGATTTCCTTGGCAAGCTAGTATGGGTCTGACGGTAAGGAGTTTTGACGATTTCTCCTTCCACGGTAAAGGAACAACCGTAACTGTAAATAATCGTGAGTTCAAGGGGCCGATTTATGTAGCAAATAAATCATCTCTTAGAGAAATAACAGTCACAGGATTTGGCCGTGACAGTAACACAAGTTTCGAGTACCTTAATAAGGAAACCCTGATGAAAATCAAAAACAGCAGCTCTACACCAGCACCAGCACCAACCGATCCAACCGTACCAGTACCACCCATCAACAACCAGGAACCTACCCCAACCCCTGTACCACCTATTGACAACAGGGAACCAGAACCAACCCCGACACCAGTCCCAGTCGTACACCAGAGTACATTGGACAACTCCGTCATCCGTGCATTACGTTTGATGAACAAGCACCCAAATCACTTTGAAATCGTCGAAAGAGGATTGTCCGAGGGATGGGATGATGAAAGCATCGACAACGCAGTCAAGCTGAACGTAATGAACAGCAACATGCCAAAACCACCATCCCCAGGAGACAGGTCCGGCCCTGACTTCAACAACATGCTTTTAGCAAGAATGGCTTTATCATTCGGTGCTAAACCTGAATCCGTTGAGAAGGTTTCTGGCAAGGCAGTTACCGAGAAAGCCCACGACCTGAGACAAATGGGCATCATCGAATTGCTAGTTCACGTAGCAAACAGCCAAGGGGCATACTTCACCGGACACTCAGACGTTGAAGAAATGTGTACCCACATCCGAAACTTTGGATACTCAACATTTGATCTGCCTGACTTTTTCAAGAAGGTAGCCGATGTTATCAAAGACGAAAGATGGGAAATCAACCCACCGTTTGCACCGACGGTTTGCAAGGAAGGTTCTAACAAGGACTTCCGAATCAGCGAACGTAAGCGTTTGACTGGTGGAGACATTTGGAATCAAGTAGCTAGCGACGGTAAGCTGGACTTGTTCTCTACTGGGGATCAAAAGAAGTATCAAACCATGTTGCAGACCTACGGTTCGTTGTTTACAATGACCCGTGAGGAAGTCATCAATGACGATATGGGTGCTTTGCAAGACTTCATGGATATGATGGTTGAGGGGGCAATGATGATCCCTGACTACCAGCTAGGCCAATTGATGATCGAGAAAGCCTCAGCAGCAAACAGCTTCTGGGTAAGCAACGACAACTCCAGAATCAACAATCCTTAGACTCGTACCAACCTGTCGGCAGCATAC
>CAZGQB010000071.1:0-8752 GCA_964527055.1 uncultured Sulfuritalea sp. | reverse complement strand
GGGAGACGAAGATCGCTCCGGTTCCGCCCGCGGCCATCGCGATCAGTGTGCCGCCGTTGGAGAATCCCAGCGCCACCTGGAGGATGCGCGACAGCATCAGGCCCATGAAGAAGGTGAAAGCGAGCAGCAGGGTCACGCCCATGCCGCTGTTCTTGGTGCGCTCGATGCCCCACATGAAGGCGAACGCCACACCGAGGAAAAGCATGAAGGCGATGAACGGGCTGCCGGCGAGGAACGAGAACTTCAACTGGATGCCGATCAGCGCCCCGGCCACCGTAGGCGCCATCGACAGCGCCAGCAGGGCGTAGGTGTTGCGCAGGACGCGATGTTGCTGCCGGGCAATGTCCTGCGTGGCAATTTGCGGGTAGGTACGGACGTTTTCCATGGTCTTTCAAGCCCTCCGATGCAACGAATCCAATGTCTTCGACGATGGCCGACCCGCCGAGTTCCCGGCGGTTGGCACTGTGCGAATGCGCCGCCGATTATAACCGCGAAGCGTTTCCGGGTTTCTGGCAGCCCCCGAGATGGAGCGACTTGCGCGGTATCCCTGGTCCGGATCCCGAGCCCTGTTGCGTCCGCGATGGATGGCGTCTAAGCTGGCTGCGCTCAATCCAAGGAGGGATGGTGGCTTCGCTCGATCGTATTCGGACCCACGGTTTCCGGCGCTGGTATGAAAGGCAGCTGATCGAATGCCACGCCTGGCTGGTCAGCTGGTTTCTCGGCGTCATCGTCCTGGTCAGCGGTCTGGAAGTGGCGGGGAACAACGCGTCACGCCTGATGGGGGCGCTCCTTCTGTTGGGCGGGTTGGCGGTCACCTTGTACAGCTGGAAGCGCTATCACTTGCTGCTGGAAGTCGCCGAACGCCTCGGCGAGCAGGCGGTATGCCCTGGTTGCCAGGCGTATGGCAAGTTCAGGATCGAGTCCTCGGGGCCGGTTCCCTTGCCGGATGGCGGCGATCCTGCGCTGGAAGATCACGGCGGCGGGGTCTGGTTGCGGGCAAAATGCCGGAAATGCGGCGACGAATGGATGATCAGGTAATGGTTTTGCGGTGAGCTGATCTGGCGGATGGGGTGAGATTCGAACTCACGAAAGGCTTGCGCCTTCGCCGGTTTTCAAGACCGGTGCATTCAACCGCTCTGCCACCCATCCATCGGGTTGGTGATTTTAGCAGCCGGGATATGGCGCCTAGGCAAATTTCGAAAAGTCCGGCTTGCGCTTCTCGAAGAAGGCGGCGAAGGCTTCTTTTGCCTCGGGAGAAACCAGGCGCCGGCGGAAGATTTCAGCCTCGGTGCTCATGGTTTCGCGGATCAGTTCCTGCTGGGCCCGCTTCATCAACTGCTTGGTCAGGCGCAGCGATGCGGCCGGCTGGGCGATCAGCTTGCGGCAGCGTTCCAGCGCGTGATCCAGTACCTGCCCGTCGGGCAGGACGGCATTGACGATGCCGGTGTCGAGGGCCATTTGCGCGGAAAACACTTCGCCCAGCAGCAGCATCTCGGCGGCGCGGGCGTGTCCGGCGCGCAAGGGCAGCAGCAGGCTCGACGCGGCCTCGGGCGTCAGGCCGAGGTTGGCGAAGGGCAGGGCGAAACGGGCCGAGGCACCCGCATAAACCAGATCGCAATGCAGCAGGATGGTGGTGCCGACACCGATGGCAATGCCGTCGACCGCGGCGACGAAGGGCTTCTGCAGGCCGGCGAAGGCATTCAGGAAGCGGAACACCGGAGCGTCCTCGCTGTCCGGCGGCTGGTCGAGGAAATCGGCCAGGTCGTTGCCGGCCGTGAAGTTGCCGCCGGCCCCCGAAATCAGGATGACACGCACCGCCGGGTCGGCTTCGGCACGGGCCAGTGCTGCGGCCAGGGCTTGGTACATGTCGGCGGTGAGGGCGTTCTTTTTCTCCGGGCGCGCGATTTCGACATGGAACACGCCTGAGTTGATTTCGCTGCGGATGTGCTGGCTCATTTCTTTACCTTTGACATGTAGGCCTCCATGCCGGTCTTGCGGTCGGCGTCGACTTTCTGCGCATGCGGCCGCTCGCCGACCAGGGCGAGGTAGGCCTTGGCTTGGGGCAGAAACTCATCAACGAAATCCCGTCCGTAGATCTTGCGCGTGGCCTGGCCGACCAGGGGCAGGTGCACCCAGGCCGCGCAGTCGGCGTGGGTGAAGTCGGCTCCGGCGATGAAAGGGGAAAAACGGGCGACGCGCCACAGGCTGCGCAGTCCCTTTTCCAGCAGAGGCGCAACTTCCTTCCTGGTTTCCTCGGATACCGTGACGCCGAAGAAGGCTTCCCCGTAAAGGCGCCGCGCCGGCAGTTCAAGATGCAGTTCGATGTGCTCGATCAGTTCGCGGCAACGGGCGCGGGCGTATGGGTCGCGCGGATACAGGGGCGGTTCGGGCCAGTTGTCCTCGATGAACTCGGTGAGCACTTGCGATTCGCTGAGCACGCCGTGCGGCGTGCGCAAGAAGGGCACCTTGCCCATCGGCGATTCGCGCAGCATTTCCTCGCTCTGCGAGGGAAACACCTCGGCCTCGGTGAAGGGAATACCCTTCTCCAGCAGCGAGAGCTTGACCTTGTTGTAGTAGTTGCTGACGGCGAAGCCGCACAGGGTGATCGGTGTGGTCATTTCATGCTCCGGAAAATCGATAGTCACGCAGGTGCTCGCGCAGCTGCAGTTTGGAAAGCTTGCCGGTGGCGGTATGCGGCAGCTCATCGACGAAGATCACGTCGTCGGGTATCCACCACTTCGCCACCTTGCCCGCGTAGAAGGCCAGCAGTTCATCGCGACCGACATCCTGCCCGGACTTGCGCACCACGACCAGCAGCGGCCGCTCGTCCCACTTCGGGTGCGGTGCGCCGATCGCGGCGGCTTCGGCTACCGCCGGATGCGCCACCGCGATGTTTTCCAGGTCGATCGAGGAGATCCATTCGCCGCCGGACTTGATCACATCCTTGGAGCGGTCGGTGATCTGCATGTAGCCGTCGGCATCGATGGTGGCGACATCGCCGGTGCGAAACCAGCCGTCGCGGAAGGCGTCGTCACCCTCGCCCTTGAAGTAGCCGCTGGTGACCCAGGGGCCGCGCACCAGCAGGTCGCCGAAGGCCTGGCCGTCGCGGGGCAGGTCGCGGCCTTCGCCGTCGACGATCTTCAGTTCCACGCCGAAGATGTTGCGGCCCTGCTTGAGGCGGATGCGGTCGCGCTCTCCCGCGGGAAGCGAGAGATGCTTGTGCTTGGCGGCATGGAGGGTGCCCAGCGGGCTCATCTCGGTCATGCCCCAGGCATGGACCACGGTGATGCCGAACTGTTCGTCGAAGGCGCGGATCATGGCCGGCGGCGCGGCCGAGCCGCCGATGACCAGGCGCTTCACCGTCGATAGCATGAGCTTGTTGCCCTGCAGGTGCTGCAGCAGGCCGAGCCAGATGGTCGGCACGCCGGCGGACAGGGTGACGCCTTCCTCCTCAAGCAGCGAGTACAGGCTGGCGCCGTCCAGGTGCGGTCCCGGCAGCACCAGCTTGGCGCCGGTCAGGGCGCAGGCATAGGGCAGGCCCCAGGCATTGACGTGGAACATCGGCACGGCGGGCAGGATGCAGTCGCAGGCCGAGGCGCCCAGGCTGTCCGGCAGGCTGGAACCGTAGGCGTGCAGCAGCGTGGAACGATGCGAATAGAGCACCCCCTTCGGCTTGCCGGTGGTGCCCGAGGTGTAGCACAGCGAGGAGGCCGTGTTCTCGTCGAACTGTGGCCATTCGTAGTCGTCGTCCTGCGCCGCCAGCAGGTCTTCGTAACACAGCAGGTTCGGGATCGCGTTGGCGGGCAGTTGATCGCGGCTACCGAGGGCGATCCAGCCCTTGACGCCGGGGCACTGCGGGGCGAGGGCCTCGACCAGCCCGGCGAAGCCGAGGTCGAAGCAGACGTAGCGGTCGTCGGCATGGTTGGCGATGTAGGCAATCTGCTCCGGGAACAGGCGCGGATTGATGGTGTGGCAGATCGCGGCCGTGCCCGAGACGGCGTAGTAGAGCTCGAAATGGCGGTGGCTATTCCACGCCAGGGTGCCGATCCGGTCGCCGGCCCCGACGCCGAGGGCCAGCAGCGCGCGGGCCAGTTGCCGAGCGCGGCGATGGGCATCGGCATAGGTGTAGCGGTGCGTGCCGCCGACCGGCAGGCGCGACACGATTTCGGTATCGCCGTGGTTTTGACCGGCATGCTGCAGCAGGCCGGAGATCAGCAGCGGCCGGTCCATCATCAAGCCTTGCATCCGTCGTCCTCCTCGAAGCGATTCCGGTCGCGGTCCGACCGGCGGTGAAGCGGAAGATAGCCGAAAAACCTCAGGCCTTGTCGTCGCGCGTGGCATCCGCCCAGCAGTTGGGCGTCTCGTACAGGCGAATGCGTTCCAGGTGCAGGTGGTTGCCGTAGTTGTCGCGGTAGAGCGGGTCGAGGATGGCGAAGGCGATGCGGGCAAGGTTTTCAGCGGTCGGCACGGCGTCGAGGACCACGGTCTTGTGCCCCGGCAGGCCGGCGAGAAAATCCACGACCGCCCGGTCGCCGCGCCAGACCAGGAAGGCGTGGTCCCAGGCATCGACCACATGCTGCTGGGCGATGGCCTTGACTTCGGAAAAGTCCATCACCATGCCGTCATCGGGCCGTCCGGCGGCATCGATCACGCCGCCGCCGAGGGTGACTTCGAGCGCGTAGCGGTGCCCGTGCAGGTGGCGGCACTGGCTCTGGTGGTTGGGGATGCGGTGGCCCGCATCGAATTCGAGGCGGCGGGTTATGCGCATGGTCGGGAGGGCCGGGTTTGTGGCAAAGTGGTCGCAAAACTGCGCCGGTGGAGTGGCGCGCATTATAAGGCGCCGCCGCGCCGTCCCGCCAGCGCCGACTTTTTGAATACCCATGTCCCGCATCCTGCTCAAGACCGAAGACCACTCCCGCGACAGCGCCGGCATGCGCCATGTCTATCCGGTGATTTCGCGCCGGGCCGGCGGGGTTTCGGTCGGCATCAACCTGAATCCGAACAACGCCTGCAACTGGCGTTGCATCTACTGCCAGGTGCCGGACCTCACGCGCGGCGGTCCGCCGCCGCTCGACCTGGCGCTGCTGGAACGGGAACTCGACGGCTTCCTGCAGGCGGCGGTCGCCGGCGATTTCATGGCGACGCGGGTCCCCGCCGGATCGCGGCGCCTGGTCGATCTGGCATTTTCGGGCAACGGCGAACCGACCAGCGCCCGCGAGTTCCCCGCCGCGGTCGAGATCGCCGCGCGCGTAAAGGCCGCGCACGGCCTCGGGCGCGACGTCCCCCTGCGCCTGATCACCAACGGCAGCCTGCTCGAGCGCAAGGCCGTCCAGTCCGGCATCGCGCAGCTGGGCGGAGCCGGGGGCGAAGTCTGGTTCAAGCTGGATGCCGGCACGGCGGCGGGCCTGGCCCGCATCAACGGCACGCGGGCCAGGCCCGAGGCGGTCGCGCGACGCCTTGCATCCTGCGCGGAACTGGCCCCGACCTGGGTTCAGAGCTGCTTCTTCCTGATCGACGGCGAGGCCCCGGCCGAGGACGAAATTCATGCCTGGCTGGAAATCCTGGCCCCGCTTGCGCCCAAGCTGGCCGGCGCGCACCTCTACAGCCTGGCGCGGCCCTCGCTGCAAAAGGAGGCGCCCCGGCTCGGGCGCATGGATGCGGCGGCCCTGGAAGCGCTCGCGGCGCGTGTCCGTCGCCTCGGGCTGGCGGTGCGCGTCAGCCCCTGATTTTCGGCGGGGCAGCAGCGTTTGGCGGCGCGGACTATCGGTTAAAATCGCGCCTCCTTCAACTTAAGAACCACGGCAATGGCTTTGATAGTTCAGAAATACGGTGGCACCTCGATGGGCTCGCCCGACCGCATCCGCAATGTCGCCCGGCGCGTCGCGCGCTGGAAGGCGCAGGGGCACCAGCTGGTCGTCGTCGTATCGGCCATGAGCGGCGAGACCAACCGCCTGATCGCCCTGGCCAAGGATGTTTCGCCGCAGCCCGACGGCCGCGAGCTGGATGTCATGATTTCCACCGGCGAGCAGGTGACGATCGCCCTGCTGGCGATGGCGCTCAAGGACATCGGTGTCGAAGCGAAGAGCTACACCGGCGGCCAGGTCAAGGTGCTGACCGATTCCACCTTCACCAAGGCGCGCATCCTCAACATCGACGAAGGCAACATGCGCCGCGACCTCGACCAGGGCACGGTGGTAATCGTCGCCGGCTTCCAGGGCGTGGATGAGGACGGCAACATCACCACTCTCGGCCGCGGCGGCTCGGACACCTCCGGCGTGGCACTCGCGGCGGCGCTGAAAGCCGACGAGTGCCAGATCTATACCGACGTCGACGGCGTCTACACCACCGACCCGCGCATCGTGCCCGAGGCGCGCAAGCTCGACAGCGTGACCTTCGAGGAGATGCTGGAAATGGCCAGCCTGGGCTCCAAGGTGCTGCAGATCCGCTCGGTGGAATTTGCCGGCAAGTACAAGGTCAAGCTGCGCGTGCTGTCCAGCCTGGAAGAGGAAGGCAGGGAAACCTCCGGCACGCTGATTACTTTCGAGGAAGACAAGAACATGGAACAACCGATCATTTCCGGCATTGCCTTCAACCGCGACGAGGCCAAGCTCACCGTGCTCGGCGTGCCCGACCGCCCCGGCATCGCCTACCAGATCCTCGGCCCGATCGGCGAGGCCAACATCGACGTCGACATGATCATCCAGAACGTCGGCCATGACGGCACCACGGACTTTTCCTTCACCGTCAATCGCGGCGATTTCGCCCGCGCCAAGAAGATGCTGGAAGACCAGATCAAGCCGCACGTCGGCGCCCGCGCCATTGAGGGCGACAACAAGATCTGCAAGGTTTCGGCGGTCGGCGTCGGCATGCGTTCCCATCCCGGTGTCGCCAGCAGGATGTTCCGCACCCTGGCCGAGGAGGGCATCAACATCCAGATGATCTCGACTTCCGAGATCAAGATCTCGGTGGTGGTCGACGAGAAGTACCTCGAACTGGCGGTGCGGGTGTTGCATCGGGCATTCGAACTTGACCAGCCGGCGTGAGCGGCTTCTGCTTCCTCCCGGCACCCCGCGGCCGGCATTGGGGCGTGTCTTGGCCGATTTAGAAGATGCCCAGGGAGAGCCCGCCCGCCAGCGTTGCCCCCAGTTCCCGGCAAAGTGCCAGATCCTCGGCGCCGATCGCCTTCCGAGCGAGAATTTTTTCCGTCGTCTGCGCACGTGTGCACACGATCAGCGGCGCGGCGACTGCTCGCAAGCGCCATCCGGTGGCGATGCGTTCTATTTGCCGCGCGGCATTGTGGCCGTCGCTGCCGGCACAGACCAGCGTTGCGTAGGGTCTGCCGTTGATCCGGTCGAGGGCGGGGTAATAGCAGCGATCAAAGAAGTCCTTCATCAGCCCCGAGATCGCGGCGAGGTTTTCCGGCGTTGCAAAAACATAGCCATCGGCGTCGATCACGTCGCTCGCTTTCGCCGTGGATGCATGCAGCAGCCTTGTCCTGGTACCGGCTTCGCTCGCGGCGCCTTCGATCAGCGCGTGCGCCATCTGTTCGGCACCGCCGGTCATCGAGTGGTAAACGACGAGTAGGGTTTTCATGTGGTTTCAGGAGCCGTCGGCAATCCGGCCTGCCCGGCTCCGCGCATCGCGCCGGGCTCGATCATCGACTGCCGGACCATGATCGACGCGGCAGATTATCATGGCAGGTTGCCGGGCCGGCAGTTTGTCGATGCCACGGTTGCCGGTCCGCTACGTATGTTTTGAGGAGTCTTGATGAGGCGCTTTCTTCTTCCTCTGGTGGTTTTCGTTGTTCTGGTCGGTTTTCTCGCGGTCGGATTGCGCCTGAACCCGCGCGAGGTGCCCTCGCCGCTGATCGGCAAGCCGGTACCGGCCTTCCGCCTGCCGCAACTGCATGCCGGCGACAAGAGCTTTTCCGCCGAAGACATGCGCGGCAAGGTCTGGCTGCTCAACGTCTGGGCGTCCTGGTGCGTTTCCTGTCGCGAGGAACATCCGGTCCTGCTCGATCTGGACAAACAGAAGCGGATCCCGATTGTCGGGCTCAACTACAAGGACGAAAGGGCTGCGGCGATCGCCTGGCTGACGCGGCATGGCGGCGATCCCTACCTGGTCTCCGCGGTGGATGCCGACGGCCGGGTCGGTATCGATTTCGGCGTGTATGGCGTGCCCGAAACCTTTCTCATCGACAAGAGCGGGGTGATCCGCTACAAGCACATCGGTCCGGTTACCCCCGAGGCGTTGAAGAGCAAGATACTGCCTCTGGCGGAGGAACTATCGCGTGGCTGACGACGGTACCTGACCCATTGCTGCGTCGGGGTGGAAAAATCGGCGCTGGCGCCACGGCGTTTCCGACGCTGACGGGGACGCCGTTGTGAATTCGGGCGGGCGGTACCTGGATGTGCATTTGGTGGGCGGTACTGGGATCGAACCAGTGGCTTCCACCGTGTGAAGGTGGCACTCTACCGCTGAGTTAACCGCCCGCGAAGAGGCGCGAATTTAACCATAAAGGCCCGCCGGCGGTCAATCCGGCGAGCGGCGTGGCGTAAAATTCCCCGTTTCCGCAAGCCTGGAAATTTCATGACGGTCCGCACCCGCTTCGCCCCCAGTCCCACCGGTTTCCTGCATATCGGCGGCGCCCGCACGGCGCTGTTCGCCTGGGCCTATGCCCGGCGCCACGGCGGCAAGTTCATCCTGCGCATCGAGGACACCGACGTCGCGCGTTCGACGCCGGAGGCGGTGC
>CAZGQB010000070.1:0-8818 GCA_964527055.1 uncultured Sulfuritalea sp. | reverse complement strand
ATCCTGCGCGGCGGCAAGGAAGCCCTGCGCGCCAACCAGGCCATCGCCGCCTGCGTGCGCGAGGGCCTGGCCACCGCCGGGCTGCCGGAGACCGCCGTACAGGTGGTCGAGACCACCGACCGCGAAGCGGTGAGCCATCTCGTCGCCATGCCCGAGTACGTCGACGTCATCGTTCCGCGCGGCGGCAAGGGCCTGATCGAGCGCGTCTCGAAAGACGCCAAGGTGCCGGTGATCAAGCACCTCGACGGCAACTGCCACGTCTATGTCGATGATGCCGCCGATCCCGCCAAGGCCCTGCGCATCCTCGAAAACGCCAAGACCCAGCGCCTGGGCACCTGCAACACCGCCGAATCACTGCTCATCGCGCGTTCCGTCGCCGTATCGCAGGCGCCGACTTTATGCGCCATGCTCGCGGCGAAGGGCGTCGAAATCCGCGGCTGCGCGGAAACCCGCGCGCTGGTGCCGCAGGCCGTCGCCGCGACGGAAGAGGATTACTACGCCGAGTACCTCGCCGCGATCATCTCGGTCAAGGTCGTCGCCGGAATCGACGAAGCCATCGCCCACATCAACAAGTATTCGTCGGCCCACACCGACGCCATCGTCACCGAGAACTACACGAACGCCCTGCGCTTCCTGCGCGAGGTGGATTCGGCCACGGTGATAGTGAATGCCTCGACGCGCTTCGCCGACGGCTTCGAGTTCGGCCTCGGCGCCGAGATCGGCATTTCCACCGACAAGTTCCACGCCCGCGGCCCGGTGGGCCTCGAAGGGCTGACCTCGCAGAAGTGGATCGTGCTTGGCGACGGTGAGGTGCGCGGCTAACCAGGGGATTTGAGCCGAAGAACAGGCTCCGCTTTTTCGGCGCCTTTGGCATCCAGTTCCATCACGGATGTAGCTTGCTTTACATTTGCTCGAATGCATGGGACAGAGGCGGTATTCGACCCGCTACTGCCGTCCGGGTTTTCTGACTGTATGCCTGCTATGCAGCGAACCGGACGGACACCCCCGTCTCCAAAATTACCGCCTTGGGCCTGCAGGAAAGGCGCTTCGGTAACTACCTACGCTTCTGTTGACAGAAGTCAAAAGAAACAGAATTGCGTCTTCCTATGGCGTTTGTTGCAGAGACCATGATCGAAACCCTTGCCCTGCCTAGTGCGTAGGCATATCGGCATCATCAGAATACTTGCCAGTTCAACAATTCGTTAGCCCGTTCGGACTATTGGAGTCGTGGTGGCTGCCGGTTACCGTCCAGACTAAGGGAAAGTTTAGGGAGTGGGTCGCCGTGAAAATCAAGAGTGCTGTTGTTGCCGTCCTAGCCCTGCTAGCGTTTAGCAATGCTCAGGCAACGCTTTTTGATCGCGGCGGAGGAATGCTATATGACAGTGACCTCAACGTTACTTGGGCAGCTAACGCAAATATTAGTGGCGCGATGACGTGGGACGTTGCCAAGGCTTGGGCCGCCAATTTGGTTCTTGAAGGCTACTCAGACTGGCGGCTACCCAACAGTGACGGCTGCTACGCATACAGTTGCACAGGTAGTGAGATGGGCCATTTGTTCTACAGTGAACTTGGCGGCGTGGTTGGTTCGAATTTTTCAGTCGCACACAATGCCAATTTCAGCCTGTTTTCACATATCGAACATGGCAACTACTGGTCAGGCACGGAAGGAAATCAACCGAGTCTTGCGCGAGACTTCACCTTCTATGGTGGCGGCTACCAGTCCATCAGAGCAAAGGAAAGCTATTTGTACGCGTTGGCAGTCCGTGATGGCGACGTAGCCGCCCCCGTACCCGAACCCGAAACTTACGCAATGATGCTCGCTGGCCTTGGATTACTTGGTTTGGTGGCTCGTCGCAGGAAGCAGAAACTCAACGCCTGATGCACGGCAACGCTGCAAACAAGGACGGGGGCTGCGGCTCCCGTTTTGCATTATTGGATGGCTGCATCGGAGAAATCGGAATGGCCGTTGACAGTCTGTAGCACTCATTCTCAGCGCGGAGCTGAACGTCGCGTCATGGCCAATGCAGCCCTGTCACCACGCCAGTTGACTCACCACTTCACGCGCACCGTGTAATCCAGCACCACCTTGCCGTCGGCCGGAACCGCCACGTTCCACGAGGCGACGCGCGCGGAGTCCTTGGTGTGCTTCTGCGACTCCTGCACCATCTCCCAATCGCCGGGCATGGGCTCCTGCACCCTGACCGTGACGGCCTCGTCCTTGGCGTTGCGCAGCTCGACGCGCCAGGACGACTCGGTCTGGTTGTCGGCGATGCGCTTGTAATTCGTCTGCCTGCGCTCGGCCGTGATGTCGAAGGCCTCGCCCAGCCGCAGCTTGATCTGCTCGCTCTTCGCCGTGTGCGCGATGCGGTCTTCGCCGACGAACTGCGCCGTGCCCTTGCTGTCCTTCGCGTAGACCCGCACGACGCCGGCCGGCAGCGGTTTGCCGAGTTGTCCGCCCTTGTTTTCAAATTCAAGAAAGACCGCGGGCTTGAGTTTCTGTCCGATCTGTCCGTGGCGGTCCCGGTAGTAATACTCGTTGCCGGCCAGCAGGTATTCGCGGCGCACCGGCACGGCGCCGGCCGAGAGCAGCGCGAGCTGCTTGGTCTGGTTGTCGGCGATCGAGGTCGGCCGCTCGAAGCTGTAGAGGTGGTAGTCCAGCAGCGCTTCCTGCGTCGCCTCGGCCGCCTTGGCGCGCGCCGGCGCCGGCGCGGCCATGGCATAGACACGGGAGTCCTGCTGCCGCACGCGATTCACCGTGCCGGCCACCAGCTGCAGCGTCGCGTCATCGAAGCCCGCGCCGCTGCGGTTGGTCAGCGTCACCCAGCCGTTGAGGTCCAGGCTCTTGCCGTCGGTCGACAAATTTGCGACGTAATCGGCCTTCCATGCCAGTCCGCCGGTGAGGTAGGACAACTCTACCGACTGCTTGCCACCTGCGGCGTCGAGCAGGACCGACAGCGTCGGCCGGTCGCGCAGGTTGGCAGGCACGCTGTCGAAGGCGATGCGCCCCGGCACGCCGGTCTCGATGCGGTCGGCAAAGCGCAGCACCGTGCCTTGACCCGCGGCGAGCACGGTAGCGCGTTCGCGCCTTTCGGCATCGGAAGTCGGATGCGGGCGGATCACCGTCACTTCGCGACCGACGTATTTTTCCAGCAGCTTCTGCGGCGTCAGCAGGTCGAAATCGAAGTTCTGCTCGATGAGGGACAGCGCCGGCCCGGAGGCCGCGCGCAGCAGCGCGGTTTCCGGGCGCATCTGCGCCGCCACTTCGCGCAGCGACAGGCGCGCCAAGCCGCCCGGCAGCTCGACCCGGCGGCGTTCCTTGACCAGCGCCAGGTCGTCGTTATAGACGGTCACGGCCACCGCCTCGCGGTCGGCGGCGGTGGAGCCGACATCCTTTGCCGGATCGGCCGCATGGGCCAGGGTGGCGGCCAGCAGGCCGGCGGCGAGCAGGGGTTTCATGGGCGTCTCCTTTGTGCGGCGGGCAACGATAGCACGAGGACATCGGCGGTATCATGGCGGCATCGCCACCCACGGGAGTATCCATCGTGAAAACGAAGTTTCAGTGTAGGCTAACGCCGGCACTATCGGCGTTAAGCGCAGCGGCCGGAGCTAAACGCTTTCTCGCCATCCTGCTGCTGACCCTTTCCCTGCCGGTCCTGGCCGCACTCGACGTTTCCGGCGTCAAGTTCGACGACAAGGCAAAAGTCGGCGCCGGCGAGACGGTGCTCAACGGTGCGGGATTGCGCAAGCGCGCCTTCTTCAAGGTCTATGCGATCGGGCTTTACCTGCCGCAGAAAGTCACCAGCGCCGCCGATGCGATCAATGCCAAGGGCGCCAAGCGCATCGCCATTGTCACCCTGCGCGACCTGACCGCGGAGCAGTTCGTCGATGCGCTGGTCGAGGCCCTGAAGAACAACCACGACGAGGCGGCGCTGAAGGCCCTGCAGCCGAAGATCGACCAGTTCCGCGCAGCGATGCTGACCATAGGCAACGCGCCGGAGAAATCCGCGGTGAACCTCGACTGGTTGCCCGACTCCGGCACGCGGCTTTCCTTCAACGGCGTACAAAAAGGTGCCGACATCGCCGGTGAGGACTTCTACCGCGCCCTGCTGCGCATCTGGCTCGGCGACAAGCCGGTGCAGGACGACCTCAAGGAACAGCTGCTCGGCAAAGCCTCGTAATGGCCGACGGCGCACTGGCGGGGCTGCGCGTCCTCGATTTATCCCGCGTCCTGGCCGGGCCCTGGGCCTCGCAGCTGCTGGGCGACCTCGGCGCCGACGTGATCAAGGTCGAGAAGCCCGGCAGCGGCGACGACACGCGCGGCTGGGGGCCGCCCTGGCTGGCCGACGGCAAGGGGCGACCGACGACGGACGCCGCCTACTTCCTGTGCACCAACCGCAACAAGCGCTCGCTGACCGTGGATATGACGCGCCCCGAGGGCCAGGCCATCCTGCGTGAGCTGGCGGCGCAGGCCGACGTGGTGCTGGAAAACTTCAAGGTCGGCGGGCTCGCGGCCTACGGCCTCGATTACGCCAGCCTCGCCGCGCTCAATCCCGGGCTCGTGTACTGCTCGATCACCGGCTTCGGCCAGGACGGACCCTACGCCGCGCGCGCCGGCTACGATTTCCTGATCCAGGGCATGGGCGGGCTGATGAGCGTCACCGGCCACGCCGAGGGCGAGGAAGGCGCCGGACCGCAGAAGGTCGGCGTCGCGCTGACCGACATCCTGACCGGCCTGTATGCCGGCAACGCCATCCTCGCCGCGCTGCTGCACCGTGGGAAGACCGGCCGGGGCCAGCACATCGACCTCGCTCTGCTCGACGTGCAGGTGGCCTGCCTCGCCAACCAGGCCATGAACTACCTGGTTTCGGGCCAGGCGCCGCGGCGCATGGGCAACGGCCACCCCAACATCGCGCCCTACCAGGACTTTCCCACGGCGGATGGCGACATGATCCTCGCCATCGGCAACGACGGCCAGTTCGCGCGCTTCTGCGAGATCGCCGGCCATGCCGAATGGGCCGCCGACCCGCGCTTCGCCAGCAACGCGGCACGGGTCAGCAATCGCGCCGAACTGATCCCGCTGCTGCGCCGGGCCACGGTGATGAAGACCAGCGCCGAGTGGATCGCCCTGCTGGAGAACGCCGCCGTGCCCTGCGGTCCGATCAACGACCTGGCCGGGGTCTTCGCTGATCCACAGGTCGTGCATCGCGGCCTGCGCGCGGACCTGCCCCACGCCGCCGGCGGCATGGCGCCGCAGGTGGCCAATCCGATCCGCTTTTCGGCGACGCCGGTCGGCTACCGCCAGGCGCCGCCAGTGCTGGGCCAGGACACGGAAGCGATATTGAGGGAACTCGGCCGCAGCGACGACGATATCACCGCGCTGCGCGCGGCGGGCGTGGTCTGATTCGACCTTCAGGACTCCAGCACGCGCAACTCGGCGTTGGTGTAGCGCAAACGGCTGGCAAGCACGCTGGCGATGCCTTCCATCAGCCGCAGGCCGAGCTTCTTGTGCTCCTCGGCGAGCTTGTCGAAAGCGCGGCGCGACAGCACGTAGAGTTCGGTATCAGTGAAGGCGACCGCATTGGCCGAGCGCACCTCGCCGTCGAGAAAGGCCATCTCGCCGAAAAATGAGCCGCGACCGAAGGTGCCGAGGTGGTGTGATTGCCGGTCGGACAGCGGCAGCATGATGCGCACCGCGCCGCGCCGGATCAGGAACAGTTCGTCGCCGGCGTCGCCGCGCAAGAAGATGGTTTCGCCCTTCGCCACGCTGCGCTTTTCCATGCACTCTTCCAGCGCGGCGAGCGTCTGTTCCTTGCGCCCGGCGAACAGCTCGACCTCGTGCAGTTCCAGCGCCGCCTCCTCGTCGCGCAGGCAGACCGTCTCATGGATGATGCGGTCCTCGACCCACTCCAGCGCATCGTCCAACGCAGGAAACACGCGCACCGGGCTGTCTTCGCGGATCAGGCCGACCTGGTCGAAGTACTGCTGCATGTCGCGTCCCGACGGCAGGGTCGCCGGGATTGCGCTGAAGATGAGGAAGCCGTTACGCTCGGCCAGCATGTCCTCGACCTGCTCCAGCAGATGGGCGGCGGTGACATCCACGGTCTGGATGCGGCGCATGTCGAGGATCAGGAAGTCGCGCGTCTTCAGCTCCGGCTCCAGGCTCAGGTAGAGCTGGTCGGCGGTGCCGAAGAACAGGCTGCCCTGCAGCTCGATGATCGCGGCGCGATCGCCGTGGGCGGTGAGAATTTCCATTTCCTCGTGGGTGCGGATGCGCTTGGAGAAGGTCTCGTTGCCCAGCAGCTTGCGGCGCACGATGGAGCCGCCGATCTGCTCGCGGATGAACAGCATCACTGCCAGCACGATTCCGACGCCGGAGGCCGCGATCAGGCTGACCGTCAGGGCCGTGCCGATCACCGCGGCAATCACCGCGAAATCGAGGATGGTCGAACGCGACTTGAGGAAGTGCAGGCTGTTGCGGTCGATCATGCGCACGCCGATCACGATCAGGATGCCGGCCAGCGCGGCCACCGGCACCCAGGCGATCAGGCTGGCCAGCAGCAGGAAGGCGATCAGCGCCAGCACGCCTTCGATCAGGCCGGAGAAGCGGCTGCTGGCGCCGCCGGAGATATTCACCAGCGTCGCGCCCATGGTGCCGGCGCCGGGGATGCCGCCGATCGCCGAGGAGGCGAGGTTGCCCAGTCCCTGGCCGATCAGTTCGCGATTGGAATCGTGGCGCGATCGCGTCAGAGCATCGAGCACGACGCAGGTTTTCAGGGTATCGATCGAGAGCAGCACGGCCAGCGTCAGGGCCGGGATGAACAGCATCTGCAGCTGTTGCAGGCTGACGCCGGCAAGCGACGACCAGCGCCCCGCCAGGCCGGCGAAAAAGCTGCCGTCGCCACCACCGCTGCCGCCCAGCGCGCCTACCACCAGCGTGTTGTCGTGCAGGCTGAACAGCGCGGGATCGAGCAGGGCGAGGCCGAAATAGGCCGCGACGCCGGCACCGAGGCCGAGGATCGCGGCCGGCACCGCCTTGATCACCCGCGGTGCGCCGACCATCACGGCGATCGTCACCAGGCCGACCAGGATGCCCTGCCAGCGCCATTGTTCCGGCGCGTCCAGCGCCGCCCAGAAGCTCAGCCCCTTGGGGCTGCCAAGCAGCTTGGGCACCTGGCTGCCGATGATGATCAGGCCGACGCCGGAGAGGTAGCCGCTGACCACGGTATAGGGCATGTACTTGATCAGCCGCCCCAGGCGCAGCACGCCGAACAGCACCTGCATCAGGCCGGCGAGCAGGCCGAGCAGGGTCAGCAGCAGGAGCGTGGTGTCGACCGGCGTGCCGCTCATCTGCGCCTCGATGGCGAAGGCGGAGACCACGGCCGCCGCCGGCGCGCAGGGCGCCGAGATCAGCCGGCTGGTGCCGCCGAAGCTCGACGCGACGATGCCGATCGCGGTGGCGCCGAGGATGCCCGCGAGAGCGCCGAGCGCGACATAGGCGCTGCCGAGCACGGCATAGATCGTGACGCCGAAAGCGATCGCCGAGGGCAGTGCCACCAGCATCGCGGCAAGCCCGCCCCAGAAATCACCGGCAGGGTTTTCCAGCTTTGGCAGCTTCATGTCATTTGGAAAACGGGAAGGAACACTACAAGTATAGGTCGCTCACGTCGCACTGCAACATTTCCTGCCTTCCGTCCATCCTCATCTGGCTGTAAGCTTCACCCCCACAACAAACCAAAACCGGAGGACTTACCCATGAAGAGTATCCGCAGCCTGCTGCTCGCCGCAGCGACCCTGACCCTTGCCGCGACGGCCCACGCCCAGGAATTCGTCACCGTCCTCACCGGCGGCACCTCGGGCGTGTATTACCCGATGGGCGTCGCCCTGTCGCAGGTCTATGGCAAGGCCATGCCCGGCGCCAAGACCTCGGCGCAGGTGACCAAGGCCAGCGCCGAGAACCTCAACCTGCTGCAGGCCGGTCGCGGCGAAATCGCCTTCACGCTGGGCGACGCGCTCAACGAAGCCTGGAAGGGCAATCCCGAGGCCGGCTTCAAGGAGCCGCTCAAAAAGCTGCGCACCATCGCCGCGATCTATCCCAATTACATCCAGATCGTCGCGTCCGCCGATTCCGGCATCAAGACCCTCGCCGACCTCAAGGGCAAGCGCGTCGCCGTCGGCGCGCCGAAGTCCGGCACCGAGCTCAACGCGCGCGACATCTTCAAGGGCGCCGGCATGAGCTACAAGGATTTCGCCAAGGTCGAATACCTGCCCTTCGGCGAATCGGTGGAGCTGATGAAGAACCGCCAGCTCGATGCCACGCTGATTTCGGCCGGCCTGGGCGTCGCCGCGATCCGCGACCTCGCCACGGCGGTCAAGATCGTCATCGTGCCGATCCCCGCCGACGTGGTGGCGAAAATCGGCGAAGCTGCCTACCAGCCGGGCACCGTGCCGGCCAACACCTACAACGGCCAGACCGAGGCGACGCCGACCGTGGCGATCCAGAACTTCCTGGTCAGCCACGAAGGCGTCTCGGCCGACGCCGGCTACAAGATGACCAAGGCGATCTTCGAGCACCTGCCCGAATTGCAGGCCGCGCATGCCGCCGCCAAGGCCATCACCCGTGAAAACGCCGCCAAGGCGCCGCCGGCGCCGCTGCATGCGGGTGCCGAGAAGTACTACAGGGAAGTCGGGCTGATCAAGTAAGAGCTTGCGAATAAATCTACTGCGCGTACCGGATCGAAGCTTGGGCGGTGCTCGCTATCCTCATGTACAACGACGTACATTCCGGTAGCTGCGCTCCGGCCGCACCCCGCTGCGGCCC
>CAZGQB010000069.1:6568-8832 GCA_964527055.1 uncultured Sulfuritalea sp. | reverse complement strand
CTGGAAGGACGGCAAGAACCTGTTCGCCGGCAACGGCTACGCCGGCCTGTCCGAGTTCGCCCTGTACTACATCGGCGGCATCATCAAGCATGCGCGCGCCCTGAACGCCATCACCAACCCGCTGACCAACTCCTACAAGCGCCTGGTGCCGGGCTTCGAAGCCCCGGTCAAGCTGGCCTACTCGGCACGCAACCGTTCCGCTTCGATCCGCGTGCCCTACGTGCATTCGGACAAGGCGCGCCGCATCGAAGTGCGCTTCCCGGATCCCGGTGCCAACCCCTACCTGGCCTTCACCGCGATGATGATGGCCGGCCTCGACGGCATCCAGAACAAGATCCACCCCGGCGATCCGGCCGACAAGAACCTCTACGACCTGCCGCCGGAAGAAGACGCGAAGATCCCGACCGTCTGCTCCAGCCTGGAACAGGCCCTGGACTACCTCGACAAGGGCCGCGAATTCCTGCTGCGCGGCGGTGTCTTCAGCAACGAGATGATCGATGCCTACATCGAACTCAGGATGGAGGAAGTCACGCGCTTCCGCATGACCACCCATCCGCTCGAGTACGAGATGTACTACTCGATCTGAACCCTTGCGCAACACGCGGAAACAAAATGGACGGGCTTGCCCGTCCATTTTTTTCGGCAATTGACATACACTCGACGGCATGAAGAACGCCTTCCTCGTCCTCCCGCTGCTGCTGCCGCTCGCGGCGACGGCCAACACGCTGTACAAGTGCACCGACGAGTCCGGTGTGACGCTGTACACGAATCAGAAAACCGCGAAGAAAAACTGCACCGTGCTGTCCTATCAGCCGCCGCCCCCTGCGCCCGCGGCGGCCGGGACCAAACCGCGCGCTTCCGCGACGCCGACCCCGGCCGATTTCCCGCGCGTATCAGGCAGCGAACAGAAAACCCGCGACGGCGACCGCCGCGCGATACTCGACAAGGAACTCGCCAACGAGTCGCAAAACCTCGAAAAAGCCAGAAAGACGCTGTTCGAAGCCGGTGCCCAGCCGCCGGCCAAGCTCCAGCCGCTGCGCGATACCGTGGCGCTGCATGAGCGGAACATCGAGGCGCTGAAGAAAGAACTCGGCAACCTGCGCTGAGAGCTTGTGAATAAATCTACTGCGTGGGGCCGGCTTCAGCCGGCCTTGGCAGATTGGCAGACTGAAGTCTGCCCTACAGTCTGCCCTACAGTCGGCCCCACAATGGAATTGATGATTCGCAAGCACTACACTAGCTGGTGCGCTTCTTGCGACAATCACCCGTAATGAACACCACCGAAACTTTCGGCGCCTTCAGCGGGCTGGACCTGCTGTCCTCGGCGGTCGTTCTGGTCGACGCCAAACTGGTCATCCGCCACCTCAATCCGGCGGCGGAGAACCTGTTTGCCGCGAGCTCGCGCCAGATGCTCGGGCACCCCCTGCAACGGTTGATGGGCGAGCCGCCGGAGCTGGTCGCCGCGCTGGACAACGCGCTGAAGAACAACTGGGGCCATACCGGCCACAACATCCTGATCGAGCTGGCCAACGATGTTCAACTGCATGTCGATTGCACGGTCACGCCTGTGGTCGCCGGCAACGCGCGCCTGCTGCTCGAGGTGCGTACCATCGACCAGCAGTTGAAGGCCGCGCGCGAAGAACAGCTGGCCCAGCAGCAGCAGGCCAACCGCGAACTGGTGCGCAACCTCGCCCACGAGATCAAGAACCCGCTGGGCGGCATCCGCGGTTCGGCGCAGTTGCTGGAACGCGAACTCGCCAGCGCGCCGCTGAAAGAGTACACGCAGGTGATCATCCAGGAAGCCGACCGCCTGCAGGACCTGATGCAGCGCCTGCTCTCCTCGCATCGCGTGATGCAGCCGGCACTGACAAGCATCCACGAGATCCTCGAGCGCGTGCGGCGCCTGATCCATGCCGAATACCACGATGTCACGGTGCGCCGCGACTACGACACCTCGCTGCCCGACATCACCGGCGACCGCGAGCAGCTGCTGCAGGCCATCCTCAACATCTCGCGCAACGCGGCACAGGCCATAGTGGGCAATCCCCCCGGGCCCCTTTCCGGGAAAGGGGATGACGACGGTTCGGCGCTGCGCGCCTCCGGCGCCATGACGGGCACCGCCTTGGGACAGCCCGGCGGCGGTGCCGGCAAGGGCGAGATCATTTTCCGCACCCGCGCGGCGCGGCAAGTCACCCTGGCAAAAAAGCACTACCAGCTGGCACTCGAATTGCAAGTGATCGACAACGGCCCGGGAATTCCGGAAA
>CAZGQB010000069.1:0-6468 GCA_964527055.1 uncultured Sulfuritalea sp. | reverse complement strand
TACCAGCTGGCACTCGAATTGCAAGTGATCGACAACGGCCCGGGAATTCCGGAAAACATTCGCGACAAGATCTTTTATCCGCTGGTTTCGGGCCGTGAAAACGGCAGCGGTCTCGGCCTGACGATCGCCCAGAGCTTCATCCAGCAGCACGGCGGCACCATCGAAGTCACATCGCGCCCCGGGCGCACCTGTTTTTCGCTGATGCTGCCGCTGACACGCAAGAAGAAGGAAGAATGATGAACGACACATCCCCCAGCCCCTTCTCCGCGAGAAGGGGTGACCACGGCTCGCTGCGCTCGCAGGCATTCGGCGGGTCTGCCTTGGGGCGGCCCGGTGGCAGACCATGAACCCTGTCTGGATCATCGACGACGACCGCTCCATCCGCTGGGTGCTGGAAAAGGCGCTCGGCCGGGAGAACATCGCCGCGAAATCCTTCGGCTCCGCCGACGACGCGCTGGCGGCGCTCGACAACGGCCAGCAGCCCCAGGTGCTGGTGTCCGACATCCGCATGCCGGGCAGCAGCGGCCTTGACCTGCTGCGCCATGTGAAGGAGCGCCATCCCGAGCTGCCGGTGATCATCATGACCGCCTATTCCGACCTCGATTCCGCCGTGGCGGCCTTCCAGGGCGGCGCTTTCGAATACCTGCCCAAGCCCTTCGACGTCGACCAGGCCGTGGAACTGGTGCGCCGGGCGATTACGCAAGCGGCGCACCACAATGGTGCAGACGAGGATATCAGCACCGTGCCCGAGATCCTCGGCCAAGGCGCCGCCCTGCAGGAAGTCTTCCGCGCCATCGGCCGCCTGTCCACCTCCCACGCCACGGTTTTGATCAACGGCGAATCCGGCACCGGCAAGGAACTGGTGGCGCGCGCCCTGCACCGCCACAGTCCGCGCAAGGATGCGCCCTTCATCGCCATCAACACCGCCGCGATCCCGCGCGACCTGCTCGAATCGGAGCTGTTCGGCCACGAAAAAGGCGCTTTCACCGGCGCCGCCACACTGCGCCGCGGCCGCTTCGAGCAGGCCGACCACGGGACGCTGTTCCTCGACGAGATCGGCGACATGCCCGCCGAGCTGCAGACGCGCCTGCTGCGCGTGCTGTCCGACGGCAACTTCTACCGCGTCGGCGGCCACCAGCCGGTCAAGGCCAACGTGCGCGTGATCGCCGCCACGCACCAGGACCTCGAAGGCCGCGTCAAGGCAGGCCTGTTCCGCGAAGACCTGTTCCACCGCCTCAACGTCATCCGCCTGCGCCTGCCGCCGCTGCGCGAAAGGCGCGAGGACATCCCGCTGCTGGCGAAGCACTTCCTGCAGAAAAGCGCGCAGGAGCTCGGCGGCGAACCCAAGCGCCTGACCGATGCCGCGCTGAAATACTTGCAGGGACTGGACTTCCCCGGCAACGTGCGGCAACTGGAAAACCTCTGCCACTGGCTGACCGTGATGGCGCCGGGGCAGAGCGTCGACATCCCCGACCTGCCCGCCGAACTGCGCGAGGGCCCGGAAAATTCGGCGCGCCGCGACCTGCCGGCCAACTGGAACCAGGCGCTGGCCGGCGAAGCCGACCGGCTCTTGGCCGCCGCCCCCGGTGCGGTATTCGATACCCTGAGCCGGGAATTCGAGGCGACGCTGATCCGGCGCGCGCTGAACGCCACCGGCGGGCGCCGCGTCGACGCCGCGCAACTGCTGGGCATCGGCCGCAACACCATCACGCGCAAGATCCAGGAACTCGGCCTCGACGACCTCAAGGCCGATGCCGAAGGCGGCTAGCGCGACGGCCCCCTGTGACCGTGGGGCCGACTTCAGTCGGCCGACCTTGAATGGCGGACTGAAGTCGGCCCCACGACGGCAGTGATATTCGAAAGCTTGCGTTATAGTCGGCGGCCATGCGCCGAATCGGATTGGCGTTCCACGACGACCGGGAATCCACCATGCCTGCCACCATTGCCGCCATTGCCGCCGCGCTGGGTGATGCCGCGCCCCGCTTCGACATCGACCTCCTGCCAAGCTGCGATTCGACCAACGCGGTGCTGCTCGCCCGCGCCGATGCCGGCGCGCCGTCGGGCACGGTGGTCATCGCCGCCGAACAGACCACCGGCCGCGGCCGGCGCGGGCGCAGCTGGTTCGCCCATCCCGGCGACAGCCTGACATTCTCGCTGCTCTGGCGTTTCGCGCCGGGCACCGCGCCGGCGGGGCTGTCACTCGCCGTCGGCGTCGCGGTGGCGCGCGCGCTGCAAAAAGTCGGCGCTGGCGGCACGGCGCTGAAATGGCCCAACGACATCCTCAAGGACGGCCGCAAGCTCGGCGGCATCCTGGTCGAGCTGGTGCCCGGCGCGCCGCATGCCGCCGTGATCGGCATCGGCATCAACCTGCACCTGCCGGCAGGCATGCCCGCAGACGTCCGTGCCGCCTCCGCCGCGCTGTGCGCGCCGGGCGAAACCACCGACGAAAATGCGCTGTATGCCATGCTGCTGACCGAGCTGCTGGCCACGCTGGAGCTGTTCGCCGCGGCGGGCTTCGCCGCGTTGCGCCCGGAATGGCTGGCGCGCCACGCCATGCAGGATGTTCCCGTGCTGCTCTCCTCCGATTTCGGCGCGCCGCGCGCCGGCATCTGCCGCGGCGTCGACAGCGACGGCGCGCTGCTGTTCGAAGCCGGCGGCCGCAGCGAACGCATCCTTTCCGGCGAAGTTTCGCTGCGCCCGGCCTGAGCGTTTCACGACATGCTGCTCTGCCTCGACGCCGGCAATACGCGCCTCAAGTTCGGCCTGTTCGACGGCGGCCGCTGGCTGCTGCAGGATGCGCTCGACTACGCGGCCTTCGATGAACTGGAGGCCCGCCTGCCGGCCAGTCCAACGCGCATCGTCGCCTGCAACGTCGCCGGCCAGGCGGTGCGTCAGCGCATCGAGGCGCTGGCCGGCAAGCTCGGACTTCCCCTGACCTGGCTCTGCAGCGCTGCCGCCGCTTGTGGCGTCACCAATTCCTACGACACGCCCGAGCAACTCGGCGCCGACCGCTGGGCGGCGCTGATCGGCGCACGCGCCCTGCATGGCGGCGCCTGTGTGGTGGCGGTCGCCGGCACCGCGACCACCATCGACGCGCTCGACGCAAGCGGCCGCTTTCGCGGCGGCCTGATCCTGCCCGGCCTGGCCCTGATGCGCGCCGCGCTCGCCGGCAACACCGCCGACCTGCCGCATGCCAGCGGCAGTTTCCGGTCGCTGCCGACCAACACCGACGACGCCATCGCCAGCGGCGCCCTGCACGCCACGCTGGGCGCCATCGCGCGCATGCGCGCCACGCTGGGTGCCGATGTCGCCTGCCTGCTCTCCGGCGGCGCGGCGGCCGAACTCGCGCCGCACCTGGAGCCGCCGCAGCGCCCGATCGACAACCTGGTGCTGGAAGGCCTGGCGCGCTTCGGCCAGGCGCAGTGATCAGGCGCAGGGCGACCAGCGCGTCGACGACTGCGCCGCCATCTCGGCCAAGCTTGATCCCAATGCGCTGACCGACCCGCATGCCAAACTCGACTGTCGCTTCGGGGCGGTTACCGGTGGCGGCTTCCGACCGGATGGCCGACGGCGGCATTTACGAATGGCATCGGCAGCGGGATTGATAGCCGCTCGCCCGGTCACGCCGGCTCACCAGATTACCATGCATTTTCAAACATGACATTTCATAATGCGCATATGAAGAGACATGCTTTTCCGCTGCTGCAGGAACTGCTCGGGCTGTTTCCCTGCGTCGCGCTGCTTGGCGTGCGCCAGTGTGGCAAGACCACGCTGCTGCGGGAACTGCCCTCCGACTGGCGCCGGTTCGACATGGAAAAGCTGGCCGACCACGAGGCCATCGCCCGCGATCCGGACCTGTTCCTGCGTCTGAATCCGAACCACGTGGTGATCGACGAGAGCCAGTTGCTGCCATCCCTGTTTCCGGCCCTGCGCGTGGCCATCGACGGCGAACGCGAATCACGCGGGCGCTTCGTCATCACCGGATCGAGTTCACCCGAACAGCTCTCGGCGATCTCCGAAAGCCTGGCCGGCCGGGTGGCGATCATCGACATGGGGCCGTTCTCGTTGGCCGAGGCTTATGCGCTGCCGCCCTCGCCGGTGCTGGCGATGCTGGCCGGGCGCGCCGCGGCGAACGACCTGGCGAATGTTTCAACGCGCCTGAGCCTGGACCAGGTCACGGAGTACTGGCTGCACGGTGGCTACCCGGAGCCCTGGATCAGGAATTCGCCGCGCTTTCGCAAGCTGTGGCTGCAAAACTACCTGCAGACCTATCTGGACCGCGATCTACCGCGCCTTTTCCCCGGCCTCGACAGGCAGAAGTTCCGGCTCTTCGTGCAGATGCTGGCGCAGCTTTCCGGCAGCATCATCAACTACTCTGACGTGGCGCGGGCACTGGGCGTGTCACAGCCGACGGCGCGCGACTACTTCCATATCGCGCACGGCAGTTTCGTCTGGCGTCACCTGCCGGCCTACGAAAAGAACGCGGCCAAGCGGGTGGTCAAGCATCCCAAGGGCTATCTGCGCGACAGCGGCCTGTCGCATTTCCTGTTGCACCTGCAGGATCGCGACGACCTGATGGCGCATCCGCGCATGGGCGCCTCCTGGGAGGGCATGGTCATCGAAAACCTGGTGCGCGGCCTTGCCGCCGCCGGTGTGGACTTCCAGGCTTTTCACTACCGCACAGGCGGCGGCGCGGAAATCGACCTGGTGCTGGAGGGCGAGTTCGGCCTGCTGCCGGTCGAGATCAAGCATACGCAGCATGTCGACGCCCGCTCGCTGCGCGCCCTGCGCGATTTCGTCGCCGAGCGCGGCTGCCGCTACGGCATCGTCATCAACAACGACGAGCGGCCGCGCCTGCTGGACGATAAGCTGATCGGCATTCCACTGGCGGCACTGTGAGGGGAGACGGGGATATGTTCCGGATCGTGAATGCGTATCAGCAAAAGTCGTCGGCGGCGGTACGGCGCGCGCTGGTGATCACCCTGCTCCTTGCCATCGCCCCCGTTTGGGCGGCCAGCCCGGGCGACGAGCGCCGCGTCAAGCCCGTTACCTTCGCCAAGGGCAAGAGCTCCGCCACCATCAACGGCCGTATCGAGGGCCGCCACTACATCGATCACACGCTGCGCGCCGCGGCCGGGCAGACGCTGACGGTGGCGCTCAAGGCAGGCAGCCGCTCCGCCTATTTCAACCTGCTGCCACCGGGATCGCCGGATGCGGCGATGGCGATCGGCGAGCTTTCCGACAACCGCTTCAGCGGCCTGCTGCCCGACGACGGCGTGTATACGATTCGCGTCTTCCTGAATCGCGCCGCGGCCCGACGCAACGCGGCCAGCGACTACACGCTGGAAGTCGGCGCCGGCGGTACGGCGCTGAAGCCCGTTTCCGCCGCGAAGGACGCGCTGGTGCCCGGCACGCGCTTCCATGCGCAGGCCACCGTGCCCTGTAGACCGGCCTTCACGCAGGTCCGCGAGTGCACGGCGGGCGTGGTGCGGCGCGGCGTCGACGGCACGGCGACCGTGGAGCTGGGCTGGGGTGACCGGGGCATGCGGCACATCCTTTTCATCAAGGGCGAAGCCAGGGCGGCGGATGTGCCGCAGGCGATGAAAGCCACGCGCAACGAACGCGGCTGGACGATCGAATTCGACGGCGGCGAGCGCTTCGAGATACCCGAACCGCTGGTGCTCGGCGGCTGACACGCGGCCGGCAGCGGCCACTTGCCCCCACTGCCGTCATGGCAGACAATGCCCCCTCTGACGGAGGCCTGCCATGCCCGCCCATTTCCTCGCCACGCTGCCCAACTTCCTCGCCTATCTCGGCACCGCCATCGTGCTGCTGGTCGCCTTCGTCGCGATTTACCTCTACGTCACGCCCTATGACGAGATCAACCTGATCCGCGCCAACAACACCGCGGCCGCGATTTCCCTTTCCGGGGCCGTGCTCGGCTTCGCCATGCCGATCGCCAACGTCATCGCCCACAGCGACACGCTGGCGGACCTCGCGGTGTGGGGCGCGATCGCCGGCATCGTGCAGCTGCTGGCCTGGATGGTGGCGCGCGTGGCCCTGCCGCGACTCAAGGAGGCCATCGCGGCCGGACAGGTGGCGCCGGCGATCTTCGTCGCCGCGCTGTCGATCACCGTCGGCCTCATAAACGCCGCCTGCATGACCTACTGATTTTCACCGAGGAGACTCACATGGCACTCATGGATTTCATCAAGAAACAGTTCATCGACATCATCCAATGGACCGAGGACGACGGCGAAACCATGGCCTGGCGCTTCCCCATGGCCGAAATGGAAATCCAGTACGGCGCCAGCCTGACGGTGCGCGAATCGCAGATGGCGGTGTTCGTGAACGAAGGCCAGATCGCCGACGTGTTCGGCCCCGGCATGTACAAGCTCACCACGCAGACGATTCCGGTGCTGACCTACCTGAAGAACTGGGACAAGCTGTTCGAGTCGCCCTTCAAGT
>CAZGQB010000068.1:0-8871 GCA_964527055.1 uncultured Sulfuritalea sp. | reverse complement strand
CCCGGATATTTCACCGGCCCCCACGGTTGGGCTATCGAACTATGCTGAACGCGTTGATCGTGGTACCAGCGGAGGCAATTGATCAAGTTTTGATCAAATAGGCAAATTCTGGACGGACTTCCCCCAACCCCCGAAGATCAGCATGTCGGGGACGCACTCGGTAGTCGCTATGGAGACGCCAAGGCGTTGGCGGCGATGAAGTAGATATCGCGTAGCGGATGGTGCGACGCCAGCAGGATGCGGATGCGGCGCGTGTTGCGAATCACCGCCGCCCCGATCTTGAGCAAGCGGACGCGAATCGTCGCCGCGGTGGCCTTCGCCAGATCGGTCGCGGCCAGCGCGATCTCGCGCAGGCGTTGCATCAGCGTGTAGGCCAAGGCCGAGAACAGGATGCGCAGCCAGTTGGCCAGGAACTTGTGGCAACTGGCCCGCGTGCCAAACAGGTCCAGTTGGGTTTCCTTGATTCGGTTCTCGGCCTCGCCGCGCTGGCAGTAGAGGTTGTCGTAGAGTGCATCGGCCGGCCGGTCGAGGTTGGTCACGATGAAGCGCGGATTGGTGCCCTGGGCGCCGAACTCCAGGCGGGTGATCAGGCGTCGCTCGCGATCCCAACTCTTGGCGGCGTAAGAGAACTGGCCAATCATCCGTTGCTTGGCCCCGGTGTCGTGGAAGGCCAGTTCCATGGCCTGCTCCCAGTCCGCCACATGACGTTGCAGGCGGGCATTCCTCGCCATCCCGATCACGTAGCCCACGGCATGGCGTTCGCACCAGCGAATCAGCCGTTGCCGGCAGAACCCGGAGTCGCCACGCACGATGATCCGCACCGCCGGCCAGGTCTGGCGCAGCCGGGTCACGATCAGCTTGATCACGGCGGCGGCGTGTTTGGCCCCATCGATCCGGCTGCGGCGCAGGACACAGGCCAGCATGGCCTTGCCAGCGAACACATACAGGGGCAGATAGCAGTAGTGATCGTAGTAGGCGTGAAACTCGGTCTGTTCCTGCTCTCCGTGCAGCGGAATGTCGGAGGCGTCGATATCCAGCACCAGTTCCTCCGGCGCCTGCGTATGGCTGGCGATGAACTGGTCGATCAGCACCCGGTTCAAGGCCACGATATCCGATCGCGTGGCCCGCTGCTCCAGTCGACACAAGGTCGGGCTGCTGCCCAGTTCGTCACTCGTGCCGACCGCGGTTTGCATCAGCGGGTCGTTGCGCAAGACGGCGTGGTCGTTCAGGTCCTCATAGCCGCAGCACAGGGCATACAGGCGCTGCGCGACCAAGTCGCGCATCCCATGCGTGATGCGCTCCTGATTCCGTGGGTCGTGCAGGGATTCCGCTACCGCCCGCGACAATCCAATGCGCCGGTCGACTTGCCGCAACAGCATCAGACCACCGTCTGAACTGAGCGCACCACCTTCGAAATTCGCCTCGATCGTACAACGACCCAGGCGCCCAAACTCCATTTCTCCACGCGTACAATTTGGCATCGGCGGAATACTCCGTTAATCCTGTCTCGACACCAGTATTAACGCGCCTCACGGCGATTCCGCCGACCTACTTTGGTGAAATATTCGGGTTAAGCCATCATTCCCCGACGGACGATTTCATGTTTGAGGCCGGTCTGGTAAATCCTCCGCCCCGGAATGCGATCAATGACACCACCTGAAATGCGGAACCCGCCAGCGACAACAAGGCCCTAAACAGCCGTTCGAGAGACGCGAAAGCGGCCGATCAGGAATGTTACGAATGCTCTGCTGGGGACATTCAATGAAGCCGCGTTTGTTTGCGCCGCTTGGCAAACGTGTCAACATCCCGTTCTTCCGAACGAAGGAAATCGAGAAAGTCGATTCCCCGGTATTCGCAGGTCTCCGCCACGCTCAGTAGCGTTAGATACTCGTCGACGCCTTTCCGGGACGACGTACCGGCGATAACGTCGCGCAGCCGGGCGAAAGCTTTTATAGCGTGTTCGGCGTTGTTGTTGTTCCAGGGCACGCCGTCGTAACGCAGAAACGTAAAAAGCGTGTCGTGGTTCTTCTCGAACCGCTGTTTGCACTTCAAGGCCGCCTCGCTGGTGAATTGCGTGGCGTCGAGAAATCCGAAGAACCTGTCGACGTCGGCCAGGTGCTTCCCGAGAAAACGCTTCTTCAGCCCATGGCGGTCAACGGTTTCCACGATCGGTTTCAGTAATCCGGTAAAACCCGTGCAAATCGACTTCATTTCTTGGTCAAACGGATTGTTCAGAATCTCGTCGTTCAGATCGCGCATGAGGTGGATCAGGCATTTCTGTTGCGGACAAGGAATGGACTCGTAGGCCGCATAAAAGTCAGACACCAGAACTCCCATGAAGCCCTTGAGTAAATCATTGACGATCTCGGCCTTCGAACGCTGCCATGGTTTTGTCGGGAGCGGACAGCCTGTTGTTCGCCACGAAACGGATTGGCACAAATCGGGACGGCGCTACCGTCTGCGGGATCCGCTCGATCAGTGCGACCTCGGCCTCCCATCCTTGGGCTCATACGGTTTCGCCAACGGCGAACCGCCAAGACTCGCGTTTCCACAGACCGGGATCTGGAGACACGACACCCAAGTTCGTCTCTTGGGAGGTCAGTTTCCGGATGCCCTCACGCCGGTAGGATTCCTCCCTCGCGGTGGCCCATGCTGAGTATTCGGTGCCCACTGGGCACTCTCCCTCGGACAGGAGATGGCATTTGACAGGACAGACCAGGAACGCCTCCAGCAAACGCGATGTGACCACAGTTCGCCGATTATCGTTAGGCAGCTATGAAACCCGGCAACTTGGAAGCCTTCATATCGAAGGTTGCCGTCGCTCGACAGCCAAGCCGTCGGTTCTTGGCACCGATTAGACAATCAGCGAAATCGGCAGTCGCATCCTTCCAGATGAAAAGAGCCTCCTCGATGGCTGGTTCATCCTCGAATCGAACATCGGCCGCATCGAGCAAGCCCGAGATGGCTTCAATGATCAGAATCTTTGGCAGGCTGTATCGACTACGCAAGACCCATTCGGTTTCCAGGAGGACCAACTGGCTTACGAAAACGCGGCGCCCTGCCGCGATCTCACGCTTGATCAGTTTGCGTGCCTTCTCGAACTGAACTTCGTCATCCCGAACCAGAAAGCGAACGAGAACATTGGTATCGATCCCCAGCATCACCGCGACAACTGCTCTACCGGAATGGGTTTGCGACCTTTCTTGTGTAACACGCCCGCCAGCTCAGTGACGCTCTTGGTCTTTACTCGCATGACTACCGTGGCGTCAGGCATCAAGGTGAACGTCATCCGGTCCCCGGCCTTCATGGAAAGGCTATCCCGAATTTCCTTGGGAATCGTTGTTTGACCCTTGCTGGTAAGTGTAGCATCGCTTGACATTTCAATCTCCTTTTGTCCTTACGATTTTGATTATAGTAAGGCGATTGATTCTTGGCAAGATGTTGATGATTTGTTATCTGAACGGCTGCTAACCGGCGACAGTCCTGAGTGGCGGCTTCTGGCCGGTTGCGCCCGAATCACCTGCACCGAAGCCCCCGAGTCAAATCGCAGCGCGGCGCAGCATTGTTGGTGGCGGGATTTAACGTCGGCAAACGGTGGAGAGTAGTGTGCGCACTGAAGGACGACCCAGAAACCCCTCGGGCACCCGCTGCAATGCCGAATCACAAACCGGATCAGGCGCCGTATGTCTTCAGCAAATAGCGCTGGATGTCAGCGGACTGATACATGGCAACCCCCGTATTGGGGTCGACCAGATAGGGCACCATCATCTGGCCGCCGCGTTCCACCAGTTTGCGGCGGTTCTCGGTGGTGCCGACGTAGTTCTTGCGGGCGCCGGGCGGCAGCCATTCCCCCGGCTTGCCAGGCCCCTTGCCGACGTTGTGCAGGTGATAGGGAAGCTCGAGTTCGCACAGCGTTTCCCGCACCAGCCGCGAGTAGGGGCTGGCTTCGAAGGAGTAAAGCTCCAGGGGCTTGGCCGGGGCCTTGCTCGGCCGGGCGAACATGCCGCTCTTCATGCGCAGGAGCGTGGCGGCCAGCGACAGGTAGATCAGCCGCCGCGGCGGACGCGCGCCTTCAGGGCCGTACTCTGCGTAAAGGTATTTCACGATGGCTTCCGAATCATAGAGTTGTTTGCCGGTATTGGAATCGATCAGGAAAGGCACCCTCACCTTTCCCCCGATCTCCTTGAGTAATCCCCGGAAGCGGTTGCCGCCCTTGGGCACCGGATGGATGATCGCGTCAAGATCAAGTTCGGTGAGCGCTTCGCGCACATGGCGGCAATAGGGGCAAAACTCCCCGTCGTAGAGTTCGAGGGGTTTTGCGGGTTCCTTGCGGTGCCCCTTGACCACGGCTCCGCGCGCCAGGCGCACCAGGGAGGGCAGCAGCGAGAAAACTGCCTTTATCGTGTTGCTCATGTGGTAGTCCTGTCGATTTCTTTGTTCAATGGCCGGGGGCGCTTTGCTTCGCGCCCTCCGTCGGCAGGCCTGTTCCCTGCCACGCCAGCATGCCCTTCTGCAGTTGGCAGGCATCGAAGCCCTGGGCACGCAATAGGCGAACAGCCAGAATACTGCGACGGGCAGAACGGCAGAGGGCAACCACGGGTCGCTGCTTGTCCAGGGGGAGTGATTTCATCCTGCGCTTCAGCTCCGTCACCGGTACATTGAGGGTGCCGGCGATATGGCCGGCATTCCATTCGGTTTCAGTGCGTACATCGATGATTTGCGGCGCGGGACGGTCGTGCAGGCGCGCATGCAGTTCATGCGCCTCGATCTCGGGAACCTTGCCGAAGGGCAGCCACCAGGGAAGTTTCATGTTCGTCACCTGCTCAGGATATGGATGGCCACGGCGGCTTCCTCGATACCCTGCAGGCCGCCGCCGTTTTCCTGGATGGCATGGCGCACGCCGGGCACCTGTCGCGCGCCGGCCTCGCCGCGCAATTGTGTCGTCAGTTCGTAGAGCTGGCCGATCCCGGTCGCACCCAGCGGATGCCCCTTCGATTCGAGACCACCCGATGGGTTGACCGGAATCCGCCCACCCAGCGAGAACTCGCCACGCTCCGCGGCCGGCCCGGCCTCGCCCAGCGGCACGAAGCCAAGATTCTCGGTCTGGATGATCTCACCCATAGCCGAGGCGTCATGCACCTCGGCCACGCCCATGTCTTGCGGACCCAGCCCGGCCTGTTCATAAGCCTGCTGCGCCGCCAGCCGCGATACATGCAGTTCGGGCTGATCCATGCGGCGATGGCTGAAACTGCGCATCACGCTGGCGGCGACGCGGATGCAGCGTTTGCGGTCGGCGCCGATGCGCTTTAGCCCTTCTTCGGTGCACAGGATGGCGGCGGCAGCCCCGTCCGACAGCGGCGCGCACATCGGCAGCGTCAGCGGATAGGTGATGGGCGCCGCCGCAAGGATTTCCTCGATGGTGAAGGGCTTGCGAATCTGCGAATGGGGGTTATGCACCGAGTGCTGGTGGTTCTTGGCCGACACGGCGGCAATCTGGCGCTGCGTGGTGCCGTAGGTCTTCATGTGCAAGCGGCAGAATCCGGCATAGATGGACATGAATTTGCTGTAGGGCTTGTCCGACTCGGATCCCGGCGGAATCTCGACTCCTTCCCCCATCTTTACCAGGGTCTGGTAATTCTCTTCGGCGCGCGAAACGTCCCAGCCGGTCTCGAACATCGAAAATGCCCTGGCCTTGTCGGGAATGTTCATCTTCTCGGCACCCAGGGCCAGCGCGACGTCGGCATTGCCCGCACGCAGACTCTGGATGGCCAGATGAAATGCCGTGCTGCCCGAAGCGCAGGCATTTTCGACGTTGTAGATCGGGATCGAGTCGATGCCGATCTTGCTGAACACCACCTGGCCGGGAATCGTGGCCTGGCCTTGCAGATAGCCCTGCGTCATGCCTGAATAGAAGGCGACGCCGATGTCGGAAACCTTGCAACTGGCGTCCTTGACAGCACCGTCCAGCGCTTCCTGCGCCAGGTCATGAACGGAGCGATCGAGGTGGCGGCCAAAAACGGTCATGGCGATGCCGGCGATATAAATGGGAGTCATCTTGTACTCGATGGAGTCGGGAAGTTGAACATGGTCGAAGCTTAAGGGGCCGGACTCGCCAAGGCACCCCCCACGGAAGGGAGGGTACATGGATGTGCCCAGCCCCCCCGACGATGGGGGTTACCGTGGCAACACATGCAATTAATCTGCGAACCATGGCAGCTTGCCGCTGCTTGCTACCGGATAGAACAAGAGGAGGCAGACATGGATGCTCGCATGCAGGAAGGCAAGACGTGCTGGACGCTGATATGCCGTGACATCGGAGTGGCCGCCCTGGCCTGTACGTTGTGGACAGCCACCTTCAGCCTGATATTCGCCGGCTATTGAAGGGCCGTCGCCTTCGCCAGGCGAAGTCCGTAGATTTGCAGCACCCATAACAAAGCCGTTCTGCCTCCATGCGTGAATTCCTGACCCAGTCCCTGGGCTTGGTCGTTGCCCTGTTCGTTTTCACCGCCATGTTCAATCTCGGGCTGGATCTGACCCTCAGACAGATTGTCGAGCCGCTACGCAACAGGCGCCTGTTCGCCCTTTCAATGGTGGCGAACGTGATTCTGATTCCCGTGCTGGCGTTTGCTTTGGCCGGGGCGATGTCGCTGGACGAAGCAATCAGGATCGGCCTTCTGCTCTACGTTTGTTGCGCCGGCAGTGAAGCCGGCCCCAAGCTGGTGCAGATGGCCGGAGGCGATGCGGCTTTCGGCGTGGCCCTGCTGGGGGCATTGCTGCCCGTAACCGTGTTTGCCGTTCCACTGGCCTTGTATCTGGCTCTGCCGGATGTGCAAATCGACCAGAGCAAGCTGTTGCTCAAACTGTTACTGGTCGTCGTGCTGCCGATGGCGATAGGCCTTTCCATCAAAGCCTATCGGGATACCGCTGCCGTGCGCCTGAGTACCGCAGTGCACCACATATCCGTCCTGCTTCTGGGACTGGCGTTCGTCCAGATCATCTATGTCAACCATGAGAAGTTCGCCGCACTGCAATCCATTGCCGTGATCGCAGGACTGCTCTTTTTCGTCCTCGCCTTCACGGTCGGTTGCCTCATCGGCGGTCCGGGCAAGAAAAGCCGGCACACACTGGCCATCATGAGCATGATGCGCGGTGGCAGCGTTTCGATGGTGATTGCCGGCCAGGCGTTCTCCCATGAGCCAAAAGTATTGGTCATGGCTACGGTGATGACCAGCCTGTCCGTAGTGCTTGGCGTCCTGGTGACCGTCTTGCTGCGTCGTTCTTCCGCTATCACTGCCGTGACCCCCGGCTGAGCGGGTTTCACGCGACGTACCCCGGTACCATTCGAGGCGACGGTTTCCCTGGATCACTCGGCGACAGCGACGTCCCGGCAAGTTATCTCCTCTCCCGAGACTACCGCCATACCTGACCGGGGCCTGTCGTGGAGAACCGCATGCGAGTCGGGATTGACCTGTTTTCGGATTTCATCTGCCCGTGGAGTTACATCGGCAAACGCGAGCTCGATGCTGCCTTGTCCATGTTTGCAGCGGACCGGCCGGAGGTCGAAATGCGGGTGCGGTGGACGCCCTACTTTCTTGACCCGTCGATCCCGGCGGAAGGACGGCCTTTCCGGGCATCGCTTGACGCCAGGACGGGCGGAGATGCAGCCACGGATGCCATGCTGGCCCAGGTTACCGAGGCGGGCCGTAACGCCGGCGTCGACTTTTCCCTGGAACGGATTGCGCTTCTGCCCAGCACGCTAAAGGCGCATCGCCTGATCTACAAGGCGCAAACCGATGGCTTGTCACCAGCGACGCTAAATCAACTCGTCGAAGGCATATTTACAGCCTATTTTTTCCATGGCGAAAATATCGGCGACCCCCTGGTATTGGGGCGTATCGCTGGCGCCTGCGGCCGCGACGAGGCGCCGGTTCTCTCCTACCTGCTTGCCGACGACGACGTCGATGCGGTCAATGCGCTGGCCAGGCTGGGTGGTGCCATGGGCATTGGTGGTGTCCCCTGCTTTGTTTTCAACCGCAGCATCGTGCTGTCCGGCGCCCAGCCGGCCGCCGCCCTCGTAGGAGCCATGCAAGAGTGTGTCGCAAGCCGGGAGGAAGCGGACGTGCTGAAATGATCCCGCGGGAATGACCGGGTACCTGCTGCGCATACTGCCTCCCCCCTTGACCAGGGGGGGCGGAAAAGCGCGGATCGCCTTAGGCTTTGATCGTCAGGCCTTGCGCAGAACCCGCCGGTACCGGATGGCCCGCATCGAACGGATAATTTTCCATACGGTACGGTATTGACTTTATTGGCTGAGGTAGGGTAGGATTCAATTTCCATACGCATGCGTACGGTCGCTGAGCACCGACTATCCTTTTGAACAGCAGGATTAACCCAACCAAAGATATAGGAGACCCGCTTGAAAATCCTCGTCCCGGTCAAGCGCGTGATTGACTACAACGTCAAGGTTCGCGTCAAGGCAGACGGCACTGGTGTCGATCTGGCGAATGTGAAAATGTCCATGAATCCCTTCGACGAAATCGCCGTCGAAGAAGCCATGCGGCTCAAGGAAGCCGGCAAGGCGACCGAAGTCGTCGCCGTCTCCTGCGGCCTCACCGCCTGCCAGGAAACCCTGCGCACCGCGATGGCCATCGGTGCCGACCGTTCCATCCTGGTCGAAACCGACGTCGACCTGCAGCCGCTGGCCGTGGCCAAGCTCCTGGCCGCCGTGGCGAAGAAGGAAGCCCCGCAACTGATCATCCTCGGCAAGCAGGCGATCGATGACGACGCCAACCAGACCGGCCAGATGCTGGCTGCGCTGCTCGACGTTCCCCAGGGGGCGTTCGCGTCCAAGGTGAAGATCGCCGACGGCCG
>CAZGQB010000067.1:0-8915 GCA_964527055.1 uncultured Sulfuritalea sp. | reverse complement strand
AGTTGATCGCCGCATCGGGCAGCTGGGCGCCGTAGATGCCGCGCGCCAGCCCGAGCGCCATGCGCGTCGTGACGCCGAGCCGCTCGGGCGCCACCGCGAAGCTCAGGTAGACGCGCGCGGCGTAATCGTCGCCGGATTTCCGCGTCATGTCGGCGCCCTGCAGCGGCGCATCGATGCGCCAGCGCCAGCACAGGATCGGCGTCGCCGCCAGGTCGATCGCGACCGGCCGCGCCAGCAGGGCCATGCTGCCGACGGCATGGGCCTCGACGGCATGGACGCCCTCCCACAGGCGGGTCCGGTAACGCGTCGCCGGCACCTTTGGATCCGGCTGCTCGACGCGCCACGGCGCCGGGATCACTCCTTGCGTCGCAGCGAAATCGCCGACCCGGACCGGGGCGGGCAGCACCGGCAGCGACAGCAGCGCCAGGCAGGCGCAGCAGCTGCGCCGCATCCGGCGCCAGCGCCCTTGCGGGGCCGCCGTGCCCGGCACGGCACGGCGCAGGATGTCAGCGCGGCACCCGCTGCGCATCGTTGAGCTTCCAGTCGTAGTCGAGAAACTCCAGCCGGTAGTCGCCGCCGCGCAGCTTCGCCTGCGCGTCGGGCGTCGCCGCGAGCTGGGCGGCATGGCGGGCGAAGGTAGTCTTCAGCGAATCGTAGCCCTTGTGCCCCTGCTCGAAATCCTTGCCGTACCAGTCGAAGATCTTCGACACCCGCAGCCGGCCGGACGCCGCGTCATAGCGATTGCGCGTGCCGTCGGCGAGAAAGCGCCGCATGCCGTCGTCGAGCTGGGCGTCGAGCTTTTCCGGCGTGAAGGCCTCGGGGCGCAGCATCGGGCAGCCGATCGAGGCACAGACCACGCCGACGTGGATGCGCGGATCGTCGAAAACGCCGGGGGCGCGGATCATGCCGTGCTCGACGTCGTCGAGGCTGCGCTCCTGCCCGAGCAGGCGGAAGAACTTCTTCTTCCACGGCGACTGGAACACGGAGCCGAGGTCCTTGATCGATTCCAGGTCGGGATACTTCGTCAGGACCAGCTCGACGGTCCAGGCGTTGTAGGCGTTGATCAGGGAAGCCAGGCGCTGCGGCTTTCCCCACGCGGCGTAATCGGCCTCGGCGACCGCCGAGAGGCCGGCGAGATAGGCTTGCAGCGCCGCCCTCTCGTTCTTCAGCGCCGCGTAATCGACGGCGCTGGCGTTGCCGTTGGCGAAGGTCCTGACGTGCTTCGCCAGCAGCGCGTGCCAGGCGGCATGGCTGTGGTCGAAACCCTGGGCGCCGGCCGGCGCGGCGCCCACGCCAAGGGCAATGACAATGGCAATCAGGAGTCCGGCGAATTTCATTGTGGTTCCTTTCACGGCGAGGCTTGCAAGCGCACCAGCCAGGCCGAAGCATAGCCCGGAGGCAACGGCGGCGGACCTACGCGGCAAAACGCCGCGCGATCAGGTGGTCGAGCGAGACGCAGCCCGGACCGCGCGCGGCGAGGTAGATCAGCACCGCGGCCCAGACGCCGTGGGTGGGCCAGGCGTCGGGATAGACCAGGAACTGGATGGTCGCCGTCATCACCAGCAGGGCCAGCGCCGAAAAGCGCGTCGCCAGGCCGAGCAGGATCAGCAGCGGGAAGACGTGCTCGGCCATCGCCGCCAGCGGCGCGGCAAGCTCGGGCGGCACCAGCGGCAGCTGGTACTCGTCGCGGAACAGGGCCACCACGGAGTCCGCAAGGCGCGGCACGCCGAGCTGGAATTCGCCGGCGACGATGTCGATCGCCAGCCCCTCGATCTTGGTCTGGCCCGACTTCCAGAAAATGCCGGCGATGGCGAAGCGGCCAAGCAGGGCCAGCGGCCAGTCGGGCAGGCGGCCGAGCAGCGTGATGCCGGTGCGCACGAGGCGCACCGGCGCGGACGGGGTTGCGCTGTTGCCTGGCGATGACAGGGCGGTGTTCATGACGGTCTCCTCGGGGTGGTGACGCCGGCGATCGCGCCGGCGCCGAGCAGCAGCGCCAGTGTCGCCGCCGCGTCGAATTCCGGGTCGGCGGCGAAGGCCGCGCCGGTGGCCGCGCCAAACGGCTGGCCGAATTGCAGGTGGGCGATGAAAACGGCGGCGCCGGGTTGCAGGCGATAGATCGCCACGTCGAGATCGCGCCGGCATACCAGCGCCGCCTCGGCGCGCCCGGCATCGATCCCGGCCAGTTCGAGCGCCGCCGCCTCGGACTGATGCGCGGCCCACAGCGAGACCACGGCATGGCGCGAGGCCAGCAGGTGCAGCGCCGGCACCAGCTCGAAGCGCAGTTGCGGCAGCACGTCCGGGTCGGCCAGCACGGCGGCCAGCGCCTCCTGCGCCACCGGTGTCGCATCCGCCGCATGCCAGGCCAGCACGCGCAGCATTTCCAGTCGCGCCACGTCGGCGAGGTAGGGCAGGCTGGACGCCGGGGCAAAGCTTTCGATGAATTCGCCGAAGCCCTGGCCGTACAGCGCCAGCACCGGCGAGCGCGGCGGCGCGGCGCGGACGAACTCGCGCGCCATGGCGCGGAAGAAGGTTTCGCCGACCAGTTCCTGCGTCACCGGAAAGCTGTCGGCCAGCGCATCGACCAGGCCGACCGCCACGTTGTTGCGGTACACGGCGAAGCGCTGCGCCGGGTCCGAGCCGTTCCAGCTCGTCAGGCCCGGCGGGCACGGCGCGGCCGGATCGAGCAGCGCGGCGGCGAAGCTGTTGTGGGCGCTCATGCGCAGGCCTCGTCGTGGTGCATCGGCGCCAGCCGGCACAGGATGTTGTCGGCATGGGCGGCCTCGGCCAGCAGCACCGGCAGCGCCGGGATGTCGTTGTCCCGCTCGATCAGGGTCGGCGTGCGGCCGACCCAGTCCAGCGCGTGGCAGTAGAGCTGCCATACTTCCTCGGCCACCGGCGCGCCGTGGCTGTCGATCAGGAGCGGCGCACCGAGGCTATCGACTTCGCGGGCGAAACCGGCGAGGTGGATCTGCCCGACATCGTCCAGCGGCAGGGCACGGAGGTAGTCGCGGGCGTCGCGGCCGTGGTTGGTACAGGAAACATGCACGTTATTCACGTCGAGCAGCAGGCCGCAGCCGCTGCGGCTCACCACTTCCGAAATGAAGTCGGTTTCGCTCATGGTCGAGGCGGCGAATTCGACGTAGGTGGCCGGGTTCTCCAGCAGCATGCGGCGCTTGAGGCGATCCTGCACGCGGTCGATGTGTGCGCAGACGCGGTGCAGCGTGGCGCGGTCGTAGGCCACCGGCAGCAGGTCGTTGTAGAAATTGCCGCCGTGGCTGGACCAGGCCAGGTGCTCGGAGAAGGATTCCGGCTGGTAGCGGTCGAGCAGCGCGGCGAGGCGGTCGAGGTGGGCTTCGTCCAGCGGCGCCTCGCCGCCGATGGAAAGGCCAACGCCATGCACCGACAGGGCGTAGTGCTCGCGGATGCGCGTCAGCCAGTGGTGGAAGGGGCCGCCGTCCACCATGTAGTTTTCGGCGTGGATCTCGACGAAGCCGAGATCCGGCCGCGTTTGCAGGATGGCGCGAAAATGCTCCGGTTTGAGCCCGATCCCCGCCCGTTCCGGCAGGGATCGCCGCGGCGCCGGCGCCGGGCGGCGCGCGGCGGCGGGGAGCAAAGGCGTGGCGCCCATGTCGCGGCTCCCTGCCTGCCTGCGGCGATCAGGCCTTCTTCTCCTTGAACTCGGCGAGCTGGCCCATGCCGGTGGGCGAGGTCTTCGACATGGTCTTCTCGCAGCTGCCCTTGGGCACCAGCGACCAGGCATTGCCCTGGTAGTCGATTTTCGAGGTACCGGCGCAACTGGTGCCGGCGCCGGCCTTGCAGTCGTTCTTGCCCTTGAGGGCGACGCCGTAGCACTTCTCCTTGTCGGCCATCTTGTCTTGCGCCGCGACGGGCGCGGCGGCGATGCTCATGGCGGTGCCGAGGGCGATGGCGAGGGATGCCGCGGTGAGGGTTTTTTGCATGACGATCTCCTTGTCGAGTGGGGCTGCGGATGTATTCGCGCAGGTACGAAACGCAACCTGCTGTACCCAGAGTCGGAAGGGATCGCGATTCCTTACAGTTTCAAGTATCTTTGGGCGCGGCGGCGCCATGGCGGCAAAAGTCGGCGCCGGCGGGACGGCGTTCCCGCGGCTCGGGCCGGTCGATCAATCCGCGATGCCCAGCCAGACGGCCACGGCGCGCTCGATTTCGATCAGGTGTTCGTCGCTGACGGCGCCGATGGTGTCGCGGATTTTTTCGCGGGCGACGGTGTGCAGTTTGTCGATCATCACATCCGACGGTGCACGCAGGCCGTTGGCCGGGTCGGGCTGGATGCGCACGCGAAAAATGGGCGTCTCGCGCAGTTCGCTGGTCAAGGGCAGGATGGTCAGCGAGGGATGTCCGGCGAACAGGTTGGACTGGATCACCAGCGCCGGACGCGGCTTGCCATAGTCGCCCGACAGGGCGACGGTGACCAGGTCACCGCGCTTCATGCGGCCCAGCCGTCGGTATCTGCGGCCTGCTCGATCCAGTTCAGGGTTTCGCGTTCCTGTGGATCGGTGGCCAGCATGGCCGATTGGCGCCTGCACTCGGCGGCGAATTCGGGGCTGCGGGTATCCGGCACCCACAGCTGCACCGGGCGCATGCCTTGGGCCTTGAGCTGGGCGCGGTGCCTTTGCACGCGGGTCGCGGACGAGGTCGAAGCCATGGTTATCTCCTCAAAGGAACTGTTACATGAAACAGCATAGCATGCGTTTCATGCAACAACCACTTACATTCATGAAAAGTCGGCGGCGGCGGGACGGCTTCGCGGGCGCAGAGCAGTGCTCTGCGACCCTCCCCCACTACGCTCGGCACCGAATTCTTTACACCAGCAGCCGGATCGGCTCCAGCGCTTCGCCCTGCGCCAGCACACGGCCGATGCGCGCCGCGCGCGGGTAACCGGCGGCGGAGAGTGCGGCGAGGCAGGCGTCGACCGTGTCCGCCGGCACGCTGGCGAGCAGGCCGCCGGCGGTTTGCGGGTCGAAGATCAGCGGGTAGTTCGGGTGCGCCAGCGCTTCTTCCTGGTTGCGCAGGGCGCGCCGCAGGCGCAGGTTGGCCGGCTGCAGCGAGCTGAGGACACCTGCCGCGACGCATTCGGCGGCGCCGGCCAGCAGCGGCAGCGCATTCAGGTCGAGTTCCGCATCGACGGCGGACGGCTTGGTCATCTCGACCAGGTGGCCGAGCAGGCCGAAGCCGGTGAGGTCGGTACAGGCCGTGGCGCCGTGCGCGACGAGGATCGGCAGCGCGGCGCGGTTGGAGACCTGCATCGATTCCAGCGCGGCGTCGATCCATCGTCCGCGCGCTTTAAGCAACTTGTGCGCGGCGAACAGGGTGCCGGTGCCGATCGGCTTGGTCAGGATCAGCACGTCGCCGGGGCGCATGCCGCCCTTGGTCAGCACGCCGGCCAGGCCCTCGTCGATCAGGCCGTTGATGGCGAAGCCCAGCGCCAGTTCGCTGCCCTCGCCGGTGTGGCCGCCGACCAGGGCGCAGCCGGCCTCGTTGAGCACCGCGACGGCGCCGGCCATCATCTGGTACACGGTGTCCTCGACCTTGGCTTCGAGTCCCGGCGGCACGGTGGCGACGGCGGTGGCCGACTGTGCCTCGGCGCCCATGGCGAAGATGTCGCCCAGGGCGTGGTTGGCGGCGATGCGGCCGAAGACCCAGGGATCGTCGATGAAGGCGCGGAAGAAATCCACCGTGTGCACCATCGCCTTGCCCGGCGGCACGCGCACCACGGCGGCGTCATCCGGCGCATGCAGGCCGATCAGCACGTCGTCGCGCTCGACCGGGTGGACGTTGGCCAGCGCGCGCGACAGAACCGTGGCGCCGACCTTGGCGCCGCAGCCGCCGCAACGCATGGCGACGGCGGAAATGGCCTGCGCCTGTTCCTCGGCGGCGAGCGGCACCGCCGCGGCCGTCGGCGCCGGCTCGGCCATGGCCTCGAACTCGGTGAACTTGCGCATGAAGCGGCGGTCGATCCAGTCCTTCCAGCGCCAGAGCAGGTCGCCGCGCGCGTAGAACGCGCCGCGCGAGGCCACGGCGTGGCGGTCGCCGGTGCTGATCAGGGCCAGCCAGCTGCGCTGCGGACGATAGCTGAGCATGGCCTCGCCGGTGATCGTGCGGCGCAGGTTTTCCGCCAGCGGGCGGCCCATGCGCACGGCGAACACGCCGGCCTTTTCCAGCGGCCGGGCCATCATCGTAGCGCAGTCGCCGGCAGCGAAGACCAGCGGGTCGGTTTCGCTTTGCAGGGTGTCGCGCACGCGCACGAAGCCGTCGCCGTCGAGCGCCAGCCCGGTCTCGCGCACCCAGGCCGCGCCGCCGGCCTGGGTGACCCAGAGGATTTCGTCGGCGTCGAACACCGCCCCGCTTCGGGTCTGCAGGCGGCCGGCATCGACCCGGGTCACTTTGGCATCGCAATGCACGGTGACGCCGCGCGCGGCAAGCACGCCTTCGAAGGCCCGGCGCACGACGGCATTGTGCGTCGGCAGGATCCGCGCGTCGGCGGAAAACAGGTGGAAGCGCGGCTCGTCGCCGGCGCGGCCGAGCGCGGCGAGTTCGTTGCGCAGGCGGTATTGCATCGCCAGCAGCAGCTCCACGCCGCCCGCCCCGGCCCCGACCACGGCGATCGTGGTGGCGCCGGCATGGCCGCGGACGCGATCGAGCAGCGCCAGCCAGCGTTCGTTGAAGCGGCGGATCGGCTTCACCGGCACCGCGTGCTCGCCGGCGCCGGCGATGGCCGCGAGCTGCGGCGTGGAGCCGATGTTGATCGACAGCGCGTCGTAGGCGAGCGGCGGCCGGTTGCGGCAGATCACCTTGCGCGCGGCGCGGTCGATGCCGATGACTTCGTCGCGGCAGTAGCGCGCGCCGGCGAACTGGGCCAGGCGGCGCAGGTCGATATGCACCTCGTCGAAGCCGTAATGCCCGGCGATGTAGCCGGGCAGCATGCCCGAGTAGGGCGTGTCGGTGTCGGTGCAGACCAGCGTCAGGCGCACGCCGGGCAGCGGCCGCATGGCGAACATGCGCAGCACGCCGACATGGCTGTGGCCGCCGCCGATCAGCACGATGTCCCTCAGCACGGGGGTTGCCGTGGCCTGCATTCGATGCACTCCCGATGGTTCGCGGACCGGCCGCGCCACTGCGCGGGTTCCGCCATGCGCCGCTGCGGCGCGTTGCCGCCGGATTCTAAACCGCGCCCGGTGCGCCGGGCGGGTGATGCGACCTCGGGCGCCGGAGCGCCTAGCAGCAGCCGCAGCTTTCGTCGCTGCCGCCGCTGCCGGCGCTGTTGCCACCGGCAGAGACCGCATCGACCCCGGCATTCGAGGTGAACGGCAGGGCCTTGCCGCAGCCCGCGAACAGGCCGTAATGGCGCGAAAAATCGCCGATGAAATCGAAGTGCGGCGCCAGCCGGCTTTCCCTGAGCATGCGGAAGGTGTTGCCGCAGACCGGGAAGACGCGCCCCGTTTCGATGCGATGGTGCTTGTCGAGGACGAAGTCCTGCGCGTGCTGCGGGATGCTGCCGCGATAGACCACGGCCTGGCCGTAGTCCTCGCAATCGGATTCCAGCCCGTCGAGCTTGAACAGGCGGTAGGTGGCTGAATGGAAGTTCACGCCGGCGGTGCGCGGCGCCAGTTCGGGATCGGTCACCGCCAGCGGCCGATCCTCCACCAGCCGCGGATCGGCAAAGCCCGCCTGCCGCGCGAGGCCGAGGAAGTCGTTCCAGTACAGCGCACCGCCCAGGCATTCGCCATACAGCACCGGGTCGTTCCGGACGGCTTCCGGCACGCGCCGGTCGGCATACACGTCGGAGAAATAGAACTCGCCGCCGGGCTTGAGCAGGCGCTGCACGCCGCGCAATACCGCCTCCTTGTCGGGCGAAAGGTTCACCACGCAATTCGAGACGATGACGTCGAAGCTGCCCGGCGCCAGGTCGAGCTCGTCGAGGCGCTCGATATAGCCGTGCAGGAAGCGCACGTTGACATAGCCGAAGCGCTCGGCATGCCAGGCGCGGTGCTTGGCCGCCACGTCGAGCTGCTCGTCGGTCATGTCCACGCCGACCACTTCGCCCTGCGCACCCACCAACTGCGCCAGCGCATACACGTCGCGCCCCGAGCCGCTGCCGAGGTCGAGCACGCGGCAGCCAGCCAGGAGCGGCGGCGCCACCAGGCCGCAGCCGTAGTAGCGCTCCAGCACCTCGGGGTGGATGCGCGCCAGCAGCGGCTTGAGCCAGCCCGGCACGCTGGAAACATCGCAGCAGGCGCTGGTCTTGAGGTCGGCGGTGCCGGCAAGCTGCTTGCCGTAATAATCCTTCACGAGTTCGTGCATGGTGTCTCCTGGGGCGAATGTGGGTCGGGCAAGCGGCAGGTGTCGCGCATCGGGGGTCGGGGCATGATCATTGGTGGATGATGGTCGGTGCAGGTCGCCGATTCCTTACAGGGCGACAAAAGTCGGCGCCGGCGACACGGCGGGGCAGGCCGCGACAGCCATCGGCGCCGCGGGCCGCTACTCCGTCCGCAGCGCCTCCACCGGATCCAGCAGCGCGGCACGCCGTGCCGGCAGCACGCCGGCGGCCAGGCCGATGGCCGCGGCCAGCGCCTCGGCCAGCAGCACGAAGGCCAGGGGCGTATGCACCGGCAAGGCCGGGAAGAAGAGGCCGATCAGTTGCGCCAGGCCGATGCCGAGCAGCAGGCCGAGCAGGCCGCCGATCGCCGCCAGCGCCACGGCCTCGCCGAGAAAGAGGCCGAGGATGGTCCGGCGCCGGGCGCCGAGCGCGACCATCAGGCCGATTTCGTTGGTGCGTTCGGTGACGGCGATGGTCATGATGGTGACGATGCCGACGCCGCCCACCAGCAGCGAAATGCCGCCCAGCGCGCCGACCGCCATGGTCAGCACGTCGAGGA
>CAZGQB010000066.1:0-9218 GCA_964527055.1 uncultured Sulfuritalea sp. | reverse complement strand
GCTGAACCCACATGAGCCAGACACTGCAAGCCATCCGCGGCATGAACGACATCCTGCCGGCCGACGCCGAACTCTGGGAGCAGTTCGAGGAAGCCGTGCGCGACTGGCTGCGCGCCTACGGCTATCGGCCGATCCGCATGCCGATGGTCGAACCCACGCCGCTGTTCGCCCGCGCCATCGGCGCGGTGACCGACATCGTCGAAAAGGAAATGTATTCCTTCGAGGACGCCCTGAACGGCGAAAGCCTCACCCTGCGTCCGGAAGGCACGGCGTCCTGCGTGCGCGCCGTGCTGCAGCACAACCTGCTCTACGACGGCCCCAAGCGCCTGTGGTACATGGGCCCGATGTTCCGCCACGAACGGCCGCAGAAGGGTCGCTACCGCCAGTTCCACCAGGTCGGCGTGGAGGCGATGGGCTTTGCCGGACCGGATATCGACGCCGAGCAGATCGCCATGTGCGCCCGGCTGTGGGACGACCTCGGGCTGGAGGGCGTTCGCCTCGAAATCAATTCGCTCGGACAGGGCGACGAGCGGGCACGCCATCGCGCCGACCTGATCGCCTATCTCGGGCGCCATCACGATCAGCTCGATGCCGAGGCCCAGCGCCGGCTGCACAGCAATCCGCTGCGCATCCTCGACACCAAGAATCCCGCGCTGCAGGGCCTGGTCGAAGCGGCGCCGAAGCTGATCGATTATCTCGGCGAGGAATCCCTCAAGCATTTCGAAGGGGTGCAGCAACTGCTCAAGGACGCCGCGATTCCCTATCGCATCAATCCGCGCCTGGTGCGCGGGCTGGACTATTACAACCTCACGGTATTCGAGTGGGTCACCGACCAGCTCGGTGCGCAGGGCACGGTGTGCGCCGGCGGCCGTTATGACGGCCTGATCGCGCAGCTAGGCGGCAAGCCTGCGCCCGCCTGCGGCTTTGCCATGGGCATCGAACGCCTGCTCGCGCTGTGGCAGGATCAGGGCCATCGCCATGAGCCCCCCGCGCCCGATGCCTATCTGGTGCACCAGGGCGAAGCCGCCGGCCGGTACGCCTTCCGCATCGCCGAGGCCCTGCGCAGCGCAGGCTTCGCGATCCACCTGCATTGCGGCGGTGGCAGCTTCAAGTCGCAGATGAAAAAGGCCGACGGGTCCGGCGCGCCGGTCGCATTGATAGTCGGCGATGACGAGACGGCGGCCAATGCCGTCAGCGTGAAGCTTCTGCGTTCCGGCTTCGACCAGCCGCCAGCGCAGGTGCGGGTAAGTTTCGATGACTTGGCCGAACATCTCGGCGATATACTTTTCCCCATGGAAGACGACAATGGCAACTTATGACCTGGAAGAACAGGAACAGCTCGACGAGCTGAAAACCTGGTGGAAGATGTACGGCAACATCGTGACCGGCATCCTGGTCGCTCTGGCGGTCGCGGTGGCCGGCTGGCAGGGCTGGAACTGGTGGCAGCGGCAGCAGGCAGCGCAGGCCTCTGCCGTCTTCTCGGCGCTGCAGGCGGCGACCGCGCAGCGCGATGCGAAGCGTGCGCGCGAACTCGCCGGCGAATTGATCGACAAGTATTCCGTCACCAGCTATGCCGGCATGGGCGCCCTGCTGTCGGCGCGGGCGCAGGTCGATGCGGGCGATGCGAAGAGTGCCCGTGTTCAGCTGGCCTGGGCCGCCGAGAATGCCAGGGACCCCGGCCTGCGTGACCTGGCGCGCCTGCGCCTGGCCGCCGTGATGCTCGACGAGAAGGCTTACGACGAGGCCATCAAGCAGCTCGCTGCCGAGCCGGCTGCACCATACGCCCCGCGTTTCGCGGAACTGCGCGGCGACATTCTGGCGGCACAGGGCAAGGCCGCCGAGGCGCGCACCGCCTACGATCTGGCCCTGACAAAATTCGATGCCCTGGCCAGGGACGACGAGAACCGGCAGCGCGGCGGTTACAAGGAGATGGTCCAGACCAAGCGCGATTCTCTGGGCGCGGCCAAGTGAGATCCGTGCGGGTCGGCAGGCGCGCTATCCTGCTCGCCATCGTACCGGCGCTGTTGCTCGGCGCCTGTTCGTCGGTGGAAAAGCTGAATCCATTTTCCTCAAGCGATCCCAAGGTCAAGCCGGCGGAACTGGCGCCCATCCAGCCGACCGCGGAACTGAAGACCCTGTGGAAGGAAAGCGTCGGCAGCGCCGGGAATTTCACCTTTTCGCCCGCGGTGGTGGGCGACAGCGTCTACGCGGCCGGCCGCGACGGCACCATTGCGCGTTTCGACGGCGGACGCCAGGTCTGGCGCATCAGTGCCGGCCAGCCGCTCTCGGGCGGCGTCGGCAGCGACGGCAAGCTGGTGGTGGTCGGCACGCCCAAGGGCGAAGTGCTGGCCTTCGACGCCGCCGCCGGTGGCGAGACCTGGAAGGCGCGCGTGAGCTCGGAGGTACTGGCGGCACCGGCGGTGGCCGATGGCTTGGCGATCGTCCGCTCCGGCGATTCGCGGATCTTCGCCTTCGATGCCGCCGACGGCAAGCGGCGCTGGGTGTATCAGCGCAGCACCCCATCCTTGTCGCTGCGTTCCAACGTCGGCGTGCTGCCGGTCGGCAAGGTCACGCTGGCGGGATTTCCCGGCGGCAAGCTGGTCGCGATCGCCAACAACAACGGGGCCGCCGTGTGGGAAGTGACGGTTGCCCTCCCCAGGGGGGCCACCGAACTGGAGCGTGTCGCGGATGTCACCAGTTCTCCCGCGGTCAGCGGCAACATGGTCTGCGCCGCAGCCTTCCAGGGCCGCGCCGCCTGCTTCGACAGCAATACCGGCAACACCCTGTGGTCGCGCGAGATGTCGTCCAGCACCGGCCTCGACATCGACAACCGCCATGTCTATGTCACCGACGACAAGGGCGCGGTGCACGCGCTGGACCGCAACAGCGGGGCCAGCATCTGGAAACAGGACAAGCTGGCCCGGCGCAGTCTGTCGCGCCCCCTCGCACTGGGTGGCGGCCGTGTCGCGGTCGCCGACTATCAGGGTGTGGTGCATCTGCTGCGGCAGGAGGATGGCGCTTTTGCCGCCCGCGCCGCAACCGATGGCGGCGCGGTAAGGGCGGAACCCGTGCGTTATGGCACCGGCGTGCTGGTGCAGACGGCGAACGGCGGCCTGTTCGTGCTCGAAGCAAACTAGCCCGGTGATGTCCATGCAGACGGCTTCCGGCGTGGGCGCCGGCCTCGGATGAAACCGACCCTGGTGATCGTCGGCCGGCCGAACGTCGGCAAGTCGACCCTGTTCAACCGGCTGACGCGCTCGCGCGATGCGCTGGTGGCCGACCAGCCGGGCCTGACCCGCGACCGCCACTACGGACATGGCCGTCTGGGCAACAAGCCGTTTCTGGTGGTCGACACCGGCGGCTTCGAGCCGCAGGCCAGGGAAGGCATCGTCCTCGAAATGGCGCGCCAGGCCGAGGCGGCGATCGCCGAGGCCGATGTGCTGATTTTCCTGGTGGATGTCCGCAGCGGCCTGGTCCCCCAGGACAAGGTCATCGCCGAGCTCTTGCGTCGCAGCGGGCGGCCGGTCCTGCTCGCCGCGAACAAGGGCGAAGGCATGGACCGCGCGGTGGTCGCGGCGGAGTTCTTCGAACTGGGCTGCGGCGCTCCCTGCGTGATTTCCTCGGCGCATGGCGAAGGCGTACGCGAGTTGATCGAGCTGGCGCTGGCACCGTTTCCGGATGAGGGCGAAACGGATGCCGAAGCCGGCGGTCCCCGCGTCGCCATCGCCGGGCGGCCCAATGTCGGCAAGAGCACGCTGGTGAATACCCTGCTCGGCGAAGAGCGGATGATCGCCTTCGACATGCCGGGCACCACGCGCGATGCCATCGAGGTACCGTTCGAACGCAACGATCGCGCCTACACCCTGATCGATACGGCCGGCCTGCGGCGCAAGGGGCGGGTGTTCGAGACCATCGAAAAGTTTTCGGTGATCAAGACCCTGCAGGCCGTCGAGGAATCCAATGTGGTGGTGCTGATGGTGGACGCCACCCAGGAAATCTCCGATCAGGATGCCCACATCGCCGGCTTCATCATCGATGCCGGGCGGGCGCTGGTGGTCGCCGTGAACAAGTGGGATGCGGTGGACGAGTATCGCCGCGAGCAGATCAAGCTGGACATCGCGCGCAAACTGAACTTTCTTGGCTTTGCGCGCGTGCATTACGTCTCTGCGTTGAAGGGACAAGGCATCGCCGGCATTCTTGGTTCGGTGGACAAGGCCTACGCCGCGGCGATGGCCAAGATGTCCACGCCAAAACTGACCCGCGTCCTGATCGCCGCCATCGAAAAACAGACGCCGCCGCGCCATGGCGCCTTCCGTCCCAAGCCGCGCTACGCCCACCAGGGCGGCAGCAATCCGCCGGTCATCGTGATCCACGGCAATGCGCTGGAGCACATTCCGGCTTCCTATACCCGCTATCTCGAACGCTACTTCCTCGAGGCCTTCAAACTGCAGGGCACGCCGCTGCGCATTCAATACAAGACCGGCAAGAACCCGTTCGCCGTCGAGGGCCGGCCGGCGCATGCCAAACTGCGCCGCGAGAAGTGAAAAGGCGGCGCCGGTGGCGCGGCGGCTTGACAGGCCGGTCGCAAGGCGTGAACCTTTCCGCCCATGATGCTTGACCCGGAAAGCCTGCGGCAACTCGTCAGCCGCACGCTCGATCACTACCAAACGCGTGCCGTTGCCTTCTGGGAGGGTACGCGCAACCACGACGTCGAGCAGAACATCGCGGCCTTGCTGCGGCATATACGGACCGCGCCGCCTTGGACGATTCTGGATTTCGGTTGCGGCCCCGGCCGTGACCTCAAGACTTTTGTGCAGCGCGGGCATCGCGCCATCGGTCTCGAAGGCGCGCCGGCACTGGCGAAGATGGCCAGTGCCCACAGCGGCTGCGAAGTCTGGCAGCAGGACTTCCTCGGTCTCGATTTGCCAGACGGGTATTTCGACGGTGTCTTCGCCAACGCGTCCCTGTTCCATGTGCCGTGCCAGGAATTGCCCCGCGTCTTGCGACAACTGCACAAGACGTTGAAAGCGGGGGGCGTGCTGTTCAGCTCGAATCCGCGCGGCAACAATGAAGAGAGCGTCAGCGGCGACCGCTATGGGGCCTATTACGACCTTGCCGCGTGGCGCGAGTACCTGATCGCGGCCGGATTTACCGAACTCGAGCACTACTATCGCCCGTCGGGTTTGCCTTTTGAACAGCAGCCATGGCTGGCCAGTGTCTGGCGCCGGGTCGGGTAGCGAGCAATAGCGAGCCGCAATCCGCAAGGGGATACCGTCTCCACCTGCCGCGGAGATACATCCCGCCAGGGGATACCGTCTCCGCATTACGCGGAGACATAAAAAAAGCGGGCCGTGGCCCGCTTTTTATCGACATGGAAGCTCTGATTACTTCTTGGCTTCCGGCTTCTTGTCGTCTTTCTTCATTTCTTCCTTCTTGGCTTCCGGCTTCTTTTCATCTTTCTTGGCTTCGGCCTTCTTGTCGTCTTTCTTGGCTTCAGCCTTCTTGTCGTCTTTCTTCATTTCTTCCTTCTTTTCCATTTTCTTGTCGTCCTTGGCGGCGCCGCCATGGGAGGCAGCGAAGGAACCGACGGACACGGTAGCGAAGGCGGCAGCGATCAGGACGGACAGTAGCTTGCTCATGTAAACTCCTTGAAATTGTTGGAAAACGTGACGACCAGAAGTTGGCGCGCACGAACTTGATAAACGTCCGTGGCCTTGGCAAGTTGACAAATATCCTGCGAATCATTCCCGTACTGCTTGTTGTGGCCTCGTCGACCCACGTGCCGACAGTTGATGCTGCACCGCACAAGCCGCTGGAAGACAGCGAAGTGCTGGAGCGTTTGCCCACCCGTGCCGGCGATGCAGGCTGGCGCGAACTCGCGGCGATGCGGGCCGCGATGATGTCGGCTCCCGGCAATCCAGCCCCGGCGGCCGACCTCGCCCAAGCCTATTTCGATCTGGCCATGGCGCGCGGAGATCCCCGCTACGTGGGCTATGCCGAAGCAGTGATCGCTCGTTTTTCAGACCCTCTGCCGGCTCCCCTGCGCCTGACGCGCGGTCTGCTGCGCCAGTACCGACATGACTTCGAGGGCGCCCTGGCGGACTTTACCGCGGCGCTGGAGCTCGATCCCGATCTTGCCGCTGCCCATGCCTGGCGCGGTGCGATTTATCTGGTGCAGGCAAATTATTCTGCGGCGCAAGCTGAATGCGAGGCCCTGCGGCGCCTCGATCGCGGCACCCTGTCTGGTGCCTGTTTCGGCCTGGTGCAGGCCTACGGCGGCCACCTCGAGGACGGCTACCGGACCTTGCAGCAGGCCGTGGCGAACACCCGCGATGCCGGCAACCGGCTCTGGCTGCTGACCCGCCTCGGTGAGGTGGCGGCCTGGCGCGGGCAGGCGGATCAGGCCGAAAGGCACTATCGCGAAGCCCTGAGCCTTGGACGCGACGACGACTACCTGCTCGCCGCCTGGGGCGATTTCCTGCTCGACAGCGGCCGGCCGGCCGAGGTGCTGAAACAGCTGGCCGGCCGGGAGGCGTCCGACGGCTTGCTGTTGCGTCTGGCCGAAGCCGAATCGAGCTTGAAACTGCCGGGAGCCGCGCGCCTGGCCAAGATGCTGGAGGACCGCTTCGCCGCGGCAAGGCAGCGTGGCGACACAACGCACCGGGCCGAGGAAGCGCGCTACCGCTTGCGCCTGCGCGGTGATGCCAAGCAAGCCCTGCGTCTCGCTGCGGAGAACTACCGCGTCCAGCGCGAACCGCGCGATGCCCGCATCCTGCTCGAAGCCTCGATTGCCGCCGGCGCCGCCGCCGCCGCCCAGGTCGCGCGCGACTGGCTGGGCAGCAGCGGCTTCGAGGATGCGCGCTTGCGGGCGCTGGCAGAAAAGTCGGCGCTGGCGGCGCGGCGATGATGCGGCGATTCTGGCTGTTTTCCGCGCTTATGCTGCTCTCGCTGCCGGTTCCGGCGCACAAGGCCAGCGACAGCTATCTGGTGCTCGACATCAAGGGCAAGGAAGTGTCGGGGCAATGGGATATCGCCCTGCGCGACATTGATTTCGCGCTTGGCCTCGACCTTGATGGCAATGGCGAGATCACCTGGGGCGAATTGCGCGCGCGCCATGCCGACATCGCGGCCTGGGGGCTGGCCAACCTATCCGTCCAGCGTGGCGGGGACTGCACGCTGGAAGTCACCGATCATCTGGTCGACACCCACACCGACGGCGCCTATGCGGTGCTGCGCCTCTCCGGTTCCTGTCCGGCCGGCGGCGGCGACCTGCAACTCGACTACCGCCTGCTGTTCGATCTCGACGCGTTGCACCGCGGCCTCTTGCGCCTTGGCCTCGACGGCACGACGCAGGCGGCCGTGCTGTCGCCGCAGCGCGCACGGCAGAAGTTCGTGGCGGGCGAGGTGTCGCGGCTGGAAGCATTCGGACAGTATCTCGTTGAAGGCATCTGGCACATCTGGATCGGTTTCGACCACATCCTTTTCCTGATCGCGCTGCTGCTGCCGGCGGTGCTGGTGCATGAGGCGAGGCGCTGGCGCGGCGTCGGCAATTTCCGCCAGGCACTGGTCGAGGTGCTCTGGGTGGTCACCGCTTTCACCGTGGCGCACTCGATCACGCTTTCGCTGGCGGCGCTGGGCCTGATCTCCCTGCCCTCGCGCCTGGTCGAATCAGCCATCGCGGCTTCGGTTGTGCTCGCCGCCGCCAACAACCTCAAGCCGCTGGTCGAGGGGCGGCGCTGGATGGTGGCCTTCGGCTTCGGCCTGATCCACGGCTTCGGTTTTGCCAGCGTGCTGGCGGAACTGGGGCTGCCGCGGGAGACGCTGGTGCTCTCGCTGCTGGGTTTCAACCTCGGCGTCGAGGTCGGGCAACTGGCCATCGTTACCGTATTCCTGCCTGTGGCCTACGCCTTGCGCGCGACTCCCTTCTATCGCCGCGTGGTATTCATCGGCGGCTCGCTGGCAACGCTAACCGTCGCGCTGATCTGGTTCGTCGAGCGTGCTTTCGACCTGAAACTGATCAGCGCCTGATAAGGCATCCGGTTGGATGAACCGCCGCGGGAGCCGCTGAGACGGCTAGCTCAAGGTCCGAGGCAACGCGCGGCAGCAGCCGCCTTGTTGACGGCCGTCAACTGCTCCGCTTTGGCCTTGTCATCGAGCGCGCCGTTGTAAAACACCCTGTCGGCTTGCGCGGCATAGTCCTGGCAACCGGGCGGGCTGACAAGAATGCGGGTGCGGAACTGGTATGCGCTCGTCGCATCGGTCTGCGGCGGTGCCTGATACGGGTTGGACCCCGGCGGCGGCGGTTTGGGTGCCGGCGCTATCGGCTGGGCGGGCGCCGCCGCATTTGCGGCGAACGGAGCGGCGAACGCAATCGCCACAGCGCTAGTCAAGGCTGTCAGTACCGTCGTTGCGATCCTGGACATCATCTTTCTCCTCGTCATGTGGTCCTGATCCTTGTCCGGCCGATGCTGCCGGCACGAAGATCCATGCCAATGATTTCATACTAGCTCATTTTGCCGCTGCAGGCATTTACAGACCTGCCTGACGCCGATCGTGCTCGGCCCACAAGGCCCGGGCGAAAGCCTTCCAGGCCGGACCGCCATGGGTATCGACATTTTCGTCGGCGCTTTCCCTCATCACGGTCAGCATCAGTTGCGCCAGGCCGAAGAGTTCGAGTCGTGCCCGATCCAGCGGTTCGTCGGGCTCGCAATCAAGCGCACCGAGCTTGCAGTCCAGGGCCTGGCGCGCCAGTTCGCGCACCTGGACCGGATTGTCCCAGTCGATACCGAGGATCACGCCCTTGGTCTCGATCTCGTGCTCGATCTGCGCAGCTTCCCGGGAATAGTTCTCCAGCCCGCTCATGGCTTGCCTTTCCGCGTGGCCGCTACCCGCCCCGGCTTTGCCGCAGCGGCCTGCGCCGGCCGCCTCGCCAGGAAGCGCGCGAGGTAGCGCCCTGTATGGCTGCCCTTCACCTTCGCCACGTCTTCCGGGGTGCCGCTGGCGATGATGCGCCCGCCGCCGTCGCCACCCTCGGGGCCGAGGTCGACGATCCAGTCGGCGGTCTTGATCACGTCGAGGTTGTGCTCGATCACCACCACCGTGTTGCCGTGGTCGCGCAGCCGGTGCAGCACGGAGAGCAGCATTTCGATGTCCTGGAAATGCAGGCCGGTGGTCGGCTCGTCGAGGATGTAGAGCGTGCGCCCGGTGTCGCGCTTGGA
>CAZGQB010000065.1:0-9219 GCA_964527055.1 uncultured Sulfuritalea sp. | reverse complement strand
TACCCGATCACCACCACCCCGGCGCTGGTGATCGACGAGGAAGTCGCGGTCTTCGGCCGCATGCCGAGCAAGGACGAGATCGCCGGCTGGCTGAAGCAGACATGAGCGCCGCAAGCGCCGTACCGCCAGCGCCGACTTTCGCGGTGACTGCCTTCAGTTGATCGAATCCGCATTTGACATTGCCATATATCCGGGAAGGCAGTACATTTGCGAGGCCCCGACTACTGGACTCAGCCATGCCTCGCAACAAGTGTGAAACCCTGTCCATCCGGACCACGGCCGAAATCAAGGACCTGATCCGCCAAGCCGCCGAGCGCGAGCACCGCTCCGTCGCCTCGATGCTGGAGGTGCTGGTCATGGCGCATGCCGGGCAAGCCGGCATCAAGGCCAGCGCCAAGCCCAAGAAGCCCGGCAAGAAATAAGCCGTGAGCGCCTTGCACAACATCTCCAAAATCGAAGACAGCCTCTGGGAAGCCGCCGACCAACTGCGCGCCAACTCCAAGCTGACCAGCAGTGAGTACTGCATGCCGGTGCTCGGCGTCATCTTCCTGCGTCACGCCACCAACCGCTATCAGGCCGCGCTGCAATCCATTCAGGCCGACCAGGCCGCCGGCAAGAGCCCCAAGCGCCCGTTGGTAAAGGGCGATTTCATCAAGCGCCGCGCGCTGATGCTGCCCGAGATCGCCCGCTACGACCACCTGCTCAAGCTGCCTTCCGGCACCAACCTCGGCACCGCGCTGGTCGACGCCATGAACGCCATCGAGGCCGACTTCGAGCCGCTGGCCAACCAGTTGCCCAAGGACTACGACCGCTTCGAGAACAAGCTGCTCGAAGACCTGCTGCGCAACTTCGATTCGGCGGCGCTGCGCAATGCCTCCGGCGATGTCTTCGGCCGCATCTACGAATATTTCCTGATGAAGTTCGCCATGCAGGGCGCGCAGGACAACGGCGAATTCTTCACGCCGCCCTCGCTGGTGCAAACCATCGTCAATGTCATCGAACCCGACCACGGCGTGGTATTCGATCCCGCCTGCGGCTCCGCCGGCATGTTCGTGCAGTCCAGTCACTTCATCGAGCACGAAGGCCTGGACACCATGCAGCGCGTCACGTTCTACGGCCAGGAAAAGACCGCCACCACCATCCGCCTGGCCAAGATGAACCTTGCCGTGCACGGGTTGGAGGGCGACATCCGCGAAGCCAATTCCTTCTACGACGATGTGCATCGCCTGCAGGATGGCCGCGCGCTATGGGGCAACTGCGATTTCGTCATGGCCAATCCGCCGTTCAACGTGGACATGGTCGATGCCGAGCGCGTCAAGGACGACCGCCGCCTGCCCTTCGGCCTGCCCGGCGTGAATAAGGACAAGCGCGTCTCCAACGGCAACTACCTGTGGATTTCCTACTTCCACAGCTACCTGTCGGCCAGGGGCCGTGCCGGCTTCGTCATGTCCTCGCAGGCCAGCAGCGCTGGCCATGGCGAAAAGGAAGTCCGGCGCAAGCTGGTGGAAACCGGCGACGTCGACGTGATGATCGCCATCCGCTCCAACTTCTTCTACACCCGTACCGTCCCCTGCGAACTGTGGCACTTCGACAAAAATAAGCCCCCTCTTCCTCAGGGAGAGGGCAGGGGTGAGGGTGGGGGACTGAACCACAAGGGCAACGTGCTGATGCTCGACGCCCGCAATATCTACCGCAAGGTCACGCGCAAGATTTACGACTTCAGCCCCGAACAGCAGGCCAACCTGACCGCCATCGTCTGGCTGTATCGCGGCCAGCGCCAGCGCTTTCTTGGACTGGTGCAGGACTACTGCACCCGGCTCGCCGCCGAGAGCGCCGCCATTGCCCCGGCGCTCACCGCCTTTGAAACTCAGCTCACGTCCAGCCGCGCACCGCTGGCCGAGCTCGGCGCAAGCGTGGCCGATCTGGACACCATCCCGGCCGAGAAGCGGCAACCCTTCACGGACGCCATGGCCGAGTGGATAGATGCCGCCAAGGCCTACGTCACCGACCGTGCTGCCCTGACTAACGGACTCGCCGCCTGGCTAAAGAAATTCGCCGTGTCGCCACCGCCGACTTTTGATATTCAGCATGCGGCCCGGCAAGCCTTCGACCCGCTGGCCGCAGCCGAGCGCGGGCTCGTCAAGCAGATAGACCTGCTCTACAAGCTCGCCGCCCGCGCCGCGCAACTGGCGGCCGACCTATCTCCCTCCCCCCTCGCGGGGGAGGGCCGGGGAGAGGGGGCGGCTTTCGACCGCCGCGCCACCGCCAAACTCATCAAACAACTAGACGAGGAGCGCAAGGCCGCCGTCGAACAACTCAAGGCTGCGACCTACCTCCACCGCCAGATCGCCTGGCTGCAAGACCGCTTTCCCAAGGCCGAAATGCGGGACGTGCCGGGCCTGTGCAAGGTCGTCAGCCGCGCCGAGATCGCAGCCGCCGACTGGAGCCTTACTCCCGGCCGCTACGTCGGCGTCGCACCGGCCGAGGTTGATGAAGACTTCGACTTCGAGCAGGCCCTGCGCGACATCCATGTCGAACTGGCCGACCTGAACCGTGAGGCGGTGGAATTGGCGGCGAAGATTCAGGAGAACTTTGAGGAGCTGGGGGTATGAGTTGGCCGATGCGCCCAGTTTCAGAGCTGTGCCTTCTTGCTGTGGATTGCGTGAATAAGACGGCGCCACGGGTCGATCATGAGACACCCTACAAGATGATTCGGACGACCAACGTAAAGAGCGGGTTTATTTACCTTGACGATGTTGGATACGTGTCGGAGGAGACTTTCGAAAAGTGGACTCGCCGGTCAAAGCCAGAATTTGGGGATGTCATCCTGACTCGTGAAGCTCCGGTTGGCGAGGTTGGCAGATATACGTCCAACGACGATGGCGTGTTTCTCGGTCAGCGGCTTTTCCACTATCGAGCTGATCCGAAACTCCTGGATTGGAATTTCCTCGCCTACGTTCTACAAAGCCACGATGTTCAAGGGCGTCTTCGCGGGATGGGGTTTGGTGCGACGGTTGAGCACATCAAAGTAGGTGACGCAGAGAATCTGCTCATTCCTTTCCCGCCGATTGACGTTCAGCGGCGTATTGGTTCGACACTTTCCGCCTACGACGACCTTATCGAAAACAATCGGCGGCGGATGGCGCTGCTGGAAGAATCGGCGCGGCTGCTCTACCGCGAATGGTTCGTCCGCCTGCGCTTTCCCGGTCATGAGCACACCCGCATCGCGGATGGCGTGCCGGAGGGATGGGAGCGGAAGACATTGGGCGAGTGCATTACGCTTAACTACGGCAAGGCCTTGAAGGCCGAAATCCGAGTCGATGGCGAGTACCCGGTTTATGGCTCAAGCGGAATTGTAGGCACCCACGAAAAGCCCTTGGTTAAAGGTCCCGCAATCATCTTGGGTCGCAAGGGGAATGTCGGCAGCGTGTATTGGTCGAGCAAGAGTTTCTACCCCATCGACACCGTGTATTTTGTCGAGGCAGAGAGCAGCAGCCTCTACCTTTACTACGCGCTGAAGCACATGCACTTTATCAGCACCGATGTAGCGGTGCCTGGTCTTAACCGCGATTTCGCTTACAGCCGTCCGCTGTTGCTTCCAACCGCTACCATGCTGCGTGCGTTTCTCGAAACAGTGACGCCAACTCATGCGCAGCTGGACAAGCTTGATGAAATGAACCAAAAACTCCGCGCCGCCCGCGACCTGCTGTTGCCGCGTCTGATGAGTGGGAAAATCGCGGTATGAGGAATTCGGTGATAATTCAACCTATGCTCTTTGATCGCCAAAAAACCCTGCTCGCCCTGCTCGATGCGCTCGGCGGAAATGTCGGCAGCCTGGATTTCCAGAAGCTGCTATTCCTTTATTGCCAAGACTTGCAGCAAACGCCGAGCTATGAGTTCGTCCCTTACCGCTATGGCGGATTTTCGTTTACGTCCTATGCGGACAAGCGTCGGCTGATAGAGCGTGGGCTGCTCGCCGATGAGGAACGCGCCTGGAAGCTGACGAAGGCCGGGCGCGTTGCGGCATCCGTGACGCCGGCGGTAAGGCAAAAAGTCGAACGATTCGCGCAGCACTATGAAGGCCTGCGCGGCGATGCCCTGGTAGCCGAGGCTTATCGCCGCCACCCCTATTACGCGATACGCAGCGAGATGGCCGAGCGATTGCTGGCCAATGAACCGCAGAGCATGGCGGCCGTGCTGGCGGCGCGGCCGCAGCCGGGCAAGCCGGGCGTATGCACGATCGGCTACGAGGGACGCAATCTGGAGGGATATCTGAATCGATTGATCTCGGCTGGCGTGACCCTGCTCTGCGATGTGCGGCGGAACCCATTGAGCCGCAAGTACGGGTTCTCCAAAGGAACGCTGGCGAAAGGATGCGAAGGCGTGGGTATCCGCTACGAACATGTGCCGGAACTGGGTATCGCGTCGGAGGAGCGACGCGAGCTTGACACCCAGGCGGACTACGATGCTTTGTTCGCGGTGTACCGGCGCGATGCCTTGCCGCGGCAGGAGAAGGCGCTGGCGCGGATTCGGCAGTGGGTCAATGAAGGCGAGCGTGTGGCGCTGACATGCTTCGAGGCCTTGCCAGAGCAATGTCACCGCCATTGTGTCGCCGATGCTCTGCAAAGCCGGTTCGGCAACGCGTTTGCACCAATGCACCTCTGACACCATCCCATGGCGAGGGAGCGCGTCCTGATTACCGTCAAGACCTACCCTACGCTGTCGCGGAAATATGGCGAAACGGTGTGCACCGCCGGGATACGCGAAGACGGGACATGGGTCCGAATTTATCCCGTACCGTTTCGTCGCCTCGACGAGACCGAGCAATATCGCAAGTTCGACTGGCTGGAGTGCGATCTGGTCAAATCGCGCGCCGACCCGCGGCCCGAGTCATGGAGCCCCGTCGATCCAAGGCAATTGACCCCCGTGGAACATTTGGACACGGACGACAACTGGCGTGAGCGGCGCCGCCTGCTGTTGCGAACTGCCAAAGTTCATACCCGCCTGGACGAATTGATTGCCGGAGCCAAGGCCAACGAAATATCGCTGGCGATCTTCCGGCCGACAAAGATCAAGGCCTTCGTATGGGAGGCGGAGGACCGGGAATGGGACCAAGCCAAGGTTTCCGAAATTCGGGCGCGCTCGCTGCAAAAGGAACTGTTCGCGGAAGAGGCGTGGCGCGAAACGTTCAAGTTGATCCCGAAACTGCCTTATAGCTTTTCGTACCGCTTCGAGGATGCCGACGGCCGCAGTAGCGAATTACAGGTTCTCGATTGGGAAGCGGGAGCGCTCTATTGGAACTGCTTGCGCAGTTGCAACGGAGATGAGCAGGCTGCGCTGGAGAAAGTGCGCGCCAAATATCTCGATGAGTTCTGCCAGCGTGACCTGCACTTCTTTCTGGGTACGACGCAACAGTTTCATCAGGTTGCACCGAATCCCTGGGTGATCATCGGGGTGTTTCCCATCCCGCATGAACGGCAACTGAACCTGCTTTGATGGAATGAAAGGTTTTCTTTTGGCTCAAATACGCCCGAATCGACCAAACCGATTTGGATTTTTGAGCCAAATGGCCGGGGCGTTTATCGATAGCAATTTGTTTTTGCAGCGTTTTCATGTCGGACAAGGCTTGTTGAATGAGCCAAATCCGTATCAATGGACGAGCCAATAGACCCGATGGCCTACACCGACATCAACAGCGAAGACCGTCTGGTGCAGGCGACCTTTGCCGAGCATCTGGAAAAGGTGCTGGGCTGGGACAGCGTCTACGCCTGGAACCAGGAAAGCTTCGGTCCGGATAGTACGCTGGGGCGGGCCAGCGAGCGCGAGGTCGTGCTGGTGCGCGATCTGCGGGCGGCGCTGGAAAGGCTCAATCCGGCTTTGCCGGAGGTGGCGATCAACGAAGCGGTGGTCAAGCTCACCCATCATGACTATTCGCGCTCCTTGCTCCAGCACAATCAGGCCTTCTACAATCTGATCCGCGACGGCGTGCCGGTGAGCTACCGCGACGTCCAAGGCGCGGGTTTGGGTCAACTCAGGCACGCGCAGGCGAGGGTGATCGATTTCCGCGAGGCGGCGAACAATCGTTTTCTGGCGGTGCGCGAACTCAAGATTACCGGTCTGCGCACGCCCAACTACAATCGCCGCGCCGATCTGGTTTGCTTCGTCAATGGCCTGCCGCTGGTGTTCATTGAACTGAAGGCGGTCTACAAGAATATCCGCGCCGGCTTCGACGGCAATCTGCGCGATTACCTCGACGAGAACGTCATCGCCCATGCCTTCCACCACAATGCATTGCTGATCGTCAGCAATGGCGACAGCGCCCGCTATGGCTCGATCACCAGCGCCTGGGAACACTTCAGCGAATGGAAGCGGCTGGACGAGCGGGACAAGGGCAGCGTGGCGGCGGAGGTGTTGCTCAACGGCATGCTGGCCAAGGAGCGGCTGCTGGACATCGTCGAGAATTTCATTTTGTTCGACGCCAGCAAGACCGGGCCGGTGCGCAAGGTGGTGGCGCGCAACCATCAGTTGCTGGGTGTGAATCAGGCGGTGGAGGCAGTAGTGCGGCAAGAGGAGATCAAGCGCCGGTTCCCGCCGGGCGAGCGGCTGAAGCATCGCCTTATCGAGCTGCCTTTGCCGAGCATGGACCGTGCGGCGAATGAGCCGGTGGCGGGTTATCCCAGAGCGGCGGAGCCTCTCGCGCCGGTTTACTTGGGTGATGGTTCTACCGGGCCTGAACCTCGCACTTTGCAGATCATCGAACGCGCGCACCCTGATCTTGGACGCCTGGGCGTGGTGTGGCACACCCAGGGCAGCGGCAAGTCCTACTCCATGGCCTTCTTCGCCGAGAAGGTGCGGCGCACGGTGGAGGGCAATTTCACCTTTGTGCTGATGACCGACCGGGACGATCTGGACGGCCAGATCTACAAGACCTTCGTCGGCTGCGGCGTGGCCGACGACCAGACGCCGCGCGCCGGTTCGGGCAGGGAACTGGAGCAACTGCTGAAGCAGAATCACCGCTATCTGTTTAGCCTGATTCACAAGTTCAATCAGGATGTGAAGCCGGGCGAGCCCTACAGCGACCGCGACGACATCATCGTGATCTCGGACGAGGCGCACCGCACCCAGGCCGGCAAGCTGGCGCGCAACATGCGCCTGGCGTTGCCCAACGCGGCCTTCATCGGCTTTACCGGTACGCCGCTGTTCAAGCACGACGAGCTGACCAAGCGCATTTTCGGGGATTACGTTTCCCGCTACGACTTCAAGCGCAGCGAGGAAGACGGAGCGACGGTGAAGCTGGTCTACGAGAATCGTGGCGAGAAGCTGGGGCTGGCGCGACTGGATTTGAACGAGAAGATCGCCCGTGCCGTCGATGCGGCCGATCTGGACCCCGACCAGACGGCGCTCCTGGAAAAGCTGCTCGGCAAGGATTACGAGGTCATCACCGCCGACCAGCGGCTGGAGAAAATCGCCACGGACTTCGTCGAGCATTGCAGCACGCGCTGGGAAGCGGGCAAGACCATGCTGGTGTGCATCGACAAGATCACCTGCGGCCGCATGCTGATGCTGATCGAGCCGAAGTGGAAGGCGAAGGCAGTGGCCGTTCGCGCGGAAGCCGAGGACAAGCTCGCCGAGATCGCGGCGGCGGCGGACGACGAGACGCGGCAGTACCTGAATGCGCAGCGTGACCGCTTGCTGGCCAAGGCCGCTTGGCTCGACGAGACGATCGTCGAGATCATCATCAGCGAGGCGCAGAACGAAGTCGCCGATTTCAGGAAGTGGGGCTTCGACATCATTCCGCACCGCGCACGCATGAAGCTGGGCTTCGAGACGCCCGACGGCAAACGTATCGATGTCGAATCGGCGTTCAAGAATCCTCAACATCCTTTCCGTGTGGCAATTGTTTGCGCCATGTGGCTGACAGGCTTCGACGTGGAATGCCTGGCGACGCTCTACATCGACAAGCCGATGCGGACGCACACCCTGATGCAGGCCATCGCTCGCGCCAACCGGCGTTATCCGGGGAAGGACTTCGGCCTGATCGTCGACTACAACGGCATGCTGAAAAGCCTGCGCGAAGCCCTCGCCCAATATGCGCTCGGCGACGATGGCGGTGACGAAGAAATCGTGGCGCCCTTGGAGGAACGCGTGTCGGCCTTGCAGGATGCCATCGAGGCCACCGAAGCCCATCTGCGCGTTTTTGGATTCGAGCCTGCGGGGTTGCTGGGGGCAAAGGGTTTCGCACGCATTCAGGGGCTGGCGGATGCGGTTGATGCGGTCTATACCAATGACGAATCCAAGCGCCGCTTCGAGATTTTGGCCCGAGTGGTGTTCAGCCGCTTCAAGGCGCTGCTGGTGGAGCCATCGGCACTGACCTATGCCGAGCGTCACGACAACATCGAGGCGATCTACAAGAAGCTCACCGAACGTCGCGACACGGCTGACGTGAGCGCACTGCTCAAACTGCTGCACCGTATCGTCAATCAGGCGATTGCCACCCAGGCGCCAGGCGAGGATCAGGCGAAGGGTCTGACGGTCGATCTTTCCCTGATCAACATGGAAAAGCTGCGCGAGGAATTCGGCAAGATGGTGAAGCGCAAGGCGACGGTGATCGAGGACATTCGCGAACTCGTCGAGAAGAAACTGGCGCAGATGCTGGCCAGCAATCCGCTGCGCATGAACTACGAGAAGAAGTACCAGGAAGTTATCGCGGCCTACAACGCCGACAAGGACCGCACCACCGTGGAGGAAACCTTTGCCAGGTTGCTGGACATCGCCAACAGCCTCGATGAAGAACAAAGGCGGGCCGTCGAGTTGGGCTTGACCGAGGAGCAACTGGCGCTGTTCGATCTGCTCGGGAAGGAATCACTGAGCGGTGCCGAGCGCGAGAAGATCAAACAGGAGAGCCGCGACCTGCTGGCGGAATTGCAGCGCCTGATTGCCCCGCTGGAACAATGGACGGAGAAGGAGCAAACGCAGGCGGAGGTCGAGGTGTTTATCCTCGATCATGTCTTCCAGGCACTCCCTGAGCCGCCCTATACCGCCGAGGACAAGAAGGAAGTCGCCGAGCTGGTCTATCGCCATATCTGGCAGCAAAGCGCGAGCGGATTGTTTGGTTCGCCGTACAAGGCTACGGAAGCACCTTAGCCGCCGTCCCGCCAGCGCCGACTTTTTGCGGCTGCCAGTTGACCGCAGCCGCCATCGCGCAAATACTGCCGCCTC
>CAZGQB010000064.1:0-9372 GCA_964527055.1 uncultured Sulfuritalea sp. | reverse complement strand
GGCAGCCTGGACAGCCTGCTGTGGGCGTTCGTCGATGGCCGGCCGCGCATCAACCGCTGGCGCTCGATGAGCGAAGTTCCCGCCATCACGCCCGCGGCCGAAGCCCTGTCGAAGGAGCTCAAGCGGCGCGGTTTCCGCTTCATCGGCCCCACGGTGGTCTACGCCCACATGCAGGCGACCGGCATGGTCAATGACCATCTGCTGTCCTGTCCGCGCCACGCCGACCTCGATCGCTGACCGCGGGCACCCCGGCGGCCAATGAGCCGCTACTTATTGTGGTTACAATAGGCCTCGTCCGGCCAACCGGTCTTCAGCTCGCCTTGCGTATGCAAATCGGCTTCGAAACCATCCGCGAAATCCTCGAGCACCGCCTGCACCAGGAGGACATCGAGAAACTGCTGCACGGGCTCGACGAAGCCGGCAAGGCCGAGCTGTTCTTCCGCATTACCGAGATGCTGCGCCGCACCTCGGCACTGGCCGACATCGCCAACCGCGTCTCGGACAGCCTGTCGCTCGACGTGTTGTTTCCGCGCCTGATGGAAGTGGTGACCGAGGCCCTGAACGCCGATCGCAGCTCGCTGTTCCTGCATGACCCGGAAACCCACGAACTTTTCTCGCGCGTGATGCAGGGCGACGCCATCGGCGAGATCCGCTTCCCCTGCCACCTCGGCGTCGCCGGCTCGGTGTTCATGAGCGGCGAGGCGGAAATCATCGCCGATGCCTACACCGATCCGCGCTTCAACCAGGAAGTCGATCGCCGCACCGGCTACCGCACGCGCAATATCCTCTGCGTGCCGATCCGCAACAAGAACCGCGAGGTGATCGGCATCACCCAGGTGCTGAACAAGCAGGCGGGCGATTTCGACGGCGAGGACCAGCGCCTGCTCGAAGGCCTCTCGCTGCAGGCGTCCGCGGCGCTGGAGAACGCACGGCTGTTCGAGAAGGTCGAGCGCCAGCAGCGCGAGGAAGCCATGCTGCTGGAAGTCAGCATTTCCATCGTCGCCGAGATCCACCTCGATCCGCTGCTGGAACGGATCATGGCCGCAGTCACCACGCTGCTCGAAGCCGACCGCGGCACCCTGTTCCTCTACGACGCCGCCAGCCACGAACTGTTCTCCCGCGTTGCCGGCGGCATTGCCGGGGAGGAGATCCGTTTTCCGGCGGATGCCGGCATCGCCGGCGAGTGCTTCAGCAGCGGTCGGGTGATCAACATCGCCGACGCCTATTCGGACCCCCGCTTCAACCCCGATTTCGACCGCCACACCGGCTACCGCACCCACAGCATGCTGTGCATGCCGATCGTCGCCCGCGGCGAGCGCAAGATCGGCGTGATGCAGATTCTCAACCGCAAGGGCGGCGCCTTCGGCAGTGCCGACGAACGGCGCCTGCGGGCATTCTCGGCGCAGGCGGCGGTCGCCATCGAGAACGCGCAGTTGTTCGAGGACGTCACCGCCGAGCGCAACTACAACGAAGCCATACTGCACAGCATGAACAATGCCGTGCTGACGCTCGACGCCGAAGGCATGTTGCGCAAGGTCAATGAGTCGGCGCGGCGCATCCTGCGCCGCAGCGATGCCGAACTGATCGGACAGCGCCTCGACGACATTTTCGTCGGTCGCAACAACTGGGTGGCAAAAAGCCTGGAGAAGGTCCGGACCACCGGCGCGACCGACATCACCGTCGATACCGACCTGTTCATCGAAGGCAGCGAGACCATCTCGGTGAACCTGGCGACGGTGCAGCTGAACAACCTGCGCAACGAGCCGATCGGCTTCATGCTGATGATGGAGGACATCACGCGCGAAAAGCGTCTGCGCAACACCATGTCGCGCTACATGAGCAAGTCGGTGGTGGATCAGTTGCTGGCGAGCGGCGAGGTGGAACTCGGCGGCACCGGGCGCGACGTCAGCGTGCTGTTCTCCGACATCCGCGGCTTCACCTCGATCTCGGAACGCCTCGGCGCCAAGGAAACCGTGGCCCTGCTCAACGAATACTTCACCGACATGGTCGATATCGTCTTCGCCCACAACGGCGTGCTCGACAAGTACATCGGCGACATGATCATGGCGGTGTTCGGCTCGGTGCTGCAAAGCGAGGAGGATGCAAGCAACGCCGTCACCGTCGGCAACAGGATGCTGACCGCCCTGCACCAGCTCAACCGCCGGCGCGCCGAGCGCGGCGACGAAGCGATCCGGATCGGGGTCGGCATCAGCACCGGCAACGTGGTCGCCGGCAACATCGGCTCGCTCAAGCGCATGGAGTACACCGTGGTCGGCGACCGCGTCAACCTCGCTGAGCGCCTGGAAAGCGCCAACAAATTCTACGGCACCTCGATCCTGATCTGCGACGCCACATGGGACGCGGTCCGCCACCATGCCGCGGCGCGCGAGATCGACCTGATCCGCGTCCGCGGCCGGGACAGGCCGGTCGCCATCTACGAAGCGCTCGGCCACCACTCGGAAGACAGCTTCCCCCATCGCGAGGAAGCGCTGGCGGCCTTCAGCGAAGGCCTGCTGCGCTACCGCCGGCGCGACTGGGCCGGCGCCGAACACTGCTTCAGCGCAGCACTGGCGGCCCATCCCGGGGACGGGCCGTCGAAGATCTATTTCGAGCGTTGCCGGATCTACGGCAGCACCCCGCCCCCCGCAACCTGGGACGGCGTGTGGACCATGCCCAACAAATAGGCGGCGTGCGGGACGCAACAACAGGATATGAACGTGGAACTCTCATCCCTGCTGGCCCACCATGCCCGCTTCCGGCCCCATGCCACGGCCGTGGTGTTCGGCGGCAAGCGGCTGGATTACCGGGAGTTCAATGCCCGTGTCAACCGGCTCGCCCATGTCCTGGGCGGGCTCGGTGTGCGCAAGGGCGAGCGCGTCGCCACCCTGCTGCCCAACACCCTGGAACTGCTCGAGTGCTACTGGGCCTGCGCCAGGACCGGCGCCGTCGCCGTGCCGCTGTCACCGCTCCTGACCGGCATCGGCCTGGCCAGCCTGGTCAAGGATTCCGGCACCGTCTGCCTGGTCACCCGGCGCAGCCTGTTGCCGGTGGTAGAGGCCGTGTTGGCTGACCTGCCGGCGCTGAAAGCCTCACGCATCCTGCTGATCGACGGCGGCGGAGCGCCGTGGGGCGACTATGCGGCACTCACCGCCGCCGCGCCTGAGCACGAACCGCCCGCGGCAAATGTCGGCCCCGACGACCTGTTCAACATCATGTACACCTCGGGCACCACCGGCCTGCCCAAGGGCATCATGCACAGCCATCGCGTGCGCAGCATGTACGCGCTGACGCTGGGCGCCGCCTGGCGCATGACGCCCGAATCGGTGGTGCTGCACACCGGCGCCATCGTCTTCAACGGCGCTTTCGTCACCCTGATGCCGGCCTTCCACCTCGGCGCCACCTACATCCTGCACCCGCAGTTCGATGCCGCGGCGATGATCGCGACCATTGCCGCGGAGCAGGTCACCCACATCATGGTGGTGCCGGCGCAAATCATCGCCCTGCTCGATTCGCCGGCATTCGATCCGGCAAAACTGGAATCGCTGCAGATGATCCTCTCGCTCGGCGCCCCCCTGCCGCAGCCGCGCAAGGATCGGCTCAACGCGTTGCTGCCCGGCCGCTTCCACGAGTTGTACGGGCTCACCGAGGGCTTCGTCACCATCCTCGACAAGACCGATGCGGTGCGCAAGTCGGGCTCGGTCGGCTGCCCGCCGCCCTTCAGCGCGGTGCGCATCGTCGGTGACGACGGCCGCGACCTGCCGCCCGGCGAGCCGGGCGAGATCGTCGGCCGCGGCCCCCTGGTCATGCAGGGCTACTGGGGCAAGCCCGAACTCACCGCGCAAACCCTGCGCGACGGCTGGGTCTACAGCGGCGACATCGGCCATCTCGACGATGAGGGTTATCTCTACCTGGTCGACCGCAAGAAGGACATGATCGATTCGGGCGGCGTCAAGGTCTATCCGCGCGACATCGAGGATATCGCCGTCGGCCACCCGGCGATTGCCGACGTCGCCGTGTTCGGCATTCCGCACGAGACGCGGGGCGAGACGCCGCTGGCCGCCGTGGTGCTGAAAGTCGGCGCCGACGCCACGGCGGCGGAATTGCGCGACTGGATCAACGAGCGGGTTGCCGCGCGCTATCAGCGCGTGCAGGAGGTCGTGATCCTGTCCGACTTCCCGCGCAGCGCAGCGGGCAAGACGCTCAAGCGCGAACTGCGCGAACCCTGGTGGGCGGGGCGGGCTACGAAGATTTGAGCGGATGCGGGCCAACGCGGCGCCCCATGGCCAGCACCGTCAGCACCGCCAGGATCTGCAGCAGCGCGACGCCCGGCAGCACGCCATTGCGGCCGCCGGCATCGAGCAGCATGCCGAAGGCCAGCGGCCCCAGCGCGAGGCCGACGTCGAGCCCCGAATAAACGAAGCCATAGACGCGGCCGAAGGCCGGCGAGGCATTGCCGCCGGGCAGCGCTTCGGTGGCGACGCGCCGCACCAGCAGGTCGCGCGAAGGACCGGCGAGGCCGACACCGACGCCGATCGCGACCATCAGCGGAATCACGCTCCAGGCCGGCGGCAGTCCGCTGGCCAGCACTGCGGCAAAAACGGCGGCGCCGAACAGCGCGGTGCCGGCGGTGCGATCATGGGCATGCACGCGCACGGCGACGAAGCCGCCGACCACCATGCCCGCCGCCGACCCGAGCAGGTAGCCGGTCAGCGCCGCCACAGCGGCGGCGGCGGTGAGTCCGTAGATGCCGCCCAGCACCGGCACGGAAAAACTTTGCAGGCCGCCGAACGCCGCCGTGACCAGCAGGAAGAACAGGAAACTCAGCCAGACCACCGGAGCGCCGAGGAAGCCGAAGGTCGCCCCCGCCGCCGTAGCGCCGGCGCCGACTTTTGCCACATCGTCGTCCAGCAGGGGGCGCGCCATCCACAGCGCAGTCACCGAGCACAAGGCCACCAGCGCCGCCGCAAGCCCTGCGCTGCGCCAGCCGGCCCAGGCCAGCGCCATGCCGGAAATCGTCGCGCCAAGCGCCCAGCCCAGATTGCCCGACAGCCCATGCACCGAAAATGCGTGGCCCAGCCGCGTCGGCGACACTTTCTTGTTCAGCAGCGAAAAGTCCGCCGGGTGAAACACCGAATTGCCGAGGCCGGCCAGGGCCACCGCCAGCAGCAGCATCGGATAGTTGGCTGCCGCCGACAACGCCAGGCCCGAAGCGGCCAGCAGGCTCACGCCCGCCATCAGCACGCGGCGCGCGCCGTAACGATCGACGACGATTCCGGCAAGGGCCTGGCCGACGCCGGAGATGGCGAAGAACACCGTCATCAGGAAACCGGCCTCGGTATAGCCGAAACCGAAGTCCGGCATCAGCAGCGGAAACAGCGGCGGCAACAAAAGATGGAACAGGTGCGAGGTGGCATGGGCCATACCGACCAGCGCAATCACCGCGGCATCGGCGCGAACAGGGGTGTGGGCATCCATCGTTCGATGCTAACCGAAATCGGCGGCTGAAATATCCGCTGACACTTTTTCACAGATAGGCGCGCGATCCCCACATATCGTGCGCTTCATGGGCGGCGCAAGAGCGCCTCCCGCAAATCCATGAGGAGATCGTAATGAAAACTTCCGCACTGCAAGCCGGCCTGATCGCCACCACGCTGCTGACCCTGGCCACCCTCGCCGCCCCGGCGCGGGCCGACACCTACCCCGGCGAAATCCGCCAGGATCGCCGCGAACTGCGCGGCGACTACCGCGAACTGGCCAGGGATCGCGCCGACTTCCGCCAGGCACGGGCCGCCGGCGACCTTGCCGGCATGCACCGCGAACGCATGGAAATTCGCCAGGACAAGCGGGAGATTCACCGCGACCGGGCCGAACTGCGCCGCGATTTGCGGGATGCGCGCCGCAGCTGACCGCCGGTCAGACTTTACGCAGGGGAAGGGTAAGACTCAGGGCAAGTCCTCGGCGCGCACGGCATCGCTGCGGGCGCCGAGGCAATCCGGCGTAACAAGGCGCGTCGGGTCGGAATAGGAAGGCGGCAGGCCGGGCGCGGTCGCCGTCTCGCCGGCGCCGACTTTTTCCGCAACCGCACGATTGAGGTCGAGCAGTTGTTGCAGCAGGTCGCCTTTGGCGGAAAAGCCGTAGGCGGCAAGCACGGCCGCATCGAGTGTGGCGTGGGCATCGCGCAGCGGGTTCCGGCCCGGCAGGTCGAGCGTGCGGTAGAGCGCGCGCAGGCCGCCGTGCAGGGACAACAGCGCCTCGGCGCGGATGCGGCGTATCTCGCAGCCGGCGGCGGCGATGGCGTCGATCTGTTTCTCGGTCGGCGCCTGCGGCCAGGGGAAGGTATCGAAGACGGACTCGGCACTGTAGCGGAAGTCACTTTTGAGCTTGCCGCACTTGGCAATGAACCATTGCCAGTGGGCGGAGGATTGCAGGATGCCGAAGCTGTAGTCGTCGGCAAAACCGAAAACCTGAATCAGATTGCTCGGCCGCACGGCAGACGAAACGAAGGTAAAGATCGGACGCTTGGTGACGTAGGCGCAGCAGAGGAAACGCGGCAGCGGCTTGATGACCGAAAGCATTTCCGGACGACCAAACGAGAGTTGCCACCAGCGCGCAAGAAAGCCCTTGTGGTGCGAGCGCATCTTGCCGTCGGCACTCTTGCCTTCCTCGGCCTTGCGTTCGCGGTCCGGCAGCACCTTGGCCTTCACCCACTCGTAGGCGCCGGGGTAAGCGGCGGCCTGCAAGGTATCACGCTGCTCGAAGTCGAGGACGTAGCGATCCAGCGCCGCACCGGTCAGTGCATCAACGCCGTTGAGATAGGGGTGAATGATCTCCGAGGAGCGGGCGTCGCGAGCAAGAATCACAGCGCGTTGCTCCTCCGTCAGGAGAAAACCTTGATGGCCGAGCATCTGTCCATTGAAACAGCGCTGCGGTTGGGTATTACACGCCAACGCAACCGCTCCTCCGACATCCGCGCCATCGGCCAGCGCCGAATTGATCTTCGCTGCCTCGCGGCAATCCAAGTCGAAATCCCTGGCGCCGCGCTGGGCGCTCTTGAACCACAGCCGCCGCGCCTTCGGCAGCAGCGTCTCATCCTGCGTCCTGACCCAGTTGGCGATCGAGACATGGACATTCGCCTCGCCGCTCCAGGGCTGGTTGTCCACGGCCTCGATCAGCGTGCCGTCGGCACAGATGGCGTCCAGCCCGCCGATGCGCGAGGCGTTGTTGCGGATGTTCTGCGTGCCGACCAGTCCGGCACGTCCCGCTACCGGGTCGGCGGCGGTGCAGGGCGGCAGGTGGTCGTGGGCGCGGCGGAACCAATACACGCAGTAATCGGCCATGCCCGGCACCTCCGGGTACAGCTTGCGCACGGCATTGACGTAATCGACGCCGCGCTCGGGTTTGAGTCGCTTCGCGCCGAGGAAAGGCGGATTGCCGATGATGACATCCGCCTTGGGCCAAGTTGCGCGGCTGCCGTCCGGCGCAATCAGCGCATCGCCGATGACGAAGTTGGCGTCGAGGTTGTCGAGCGGCAAGGCGTTTTCATTGACGTGCAGCTCGTCGATGGCGAGCTTGTGCGCCAGCATCATGGTGACCTTGGCCAGCTCGACGGCAAAGGGCTGGATGTCCATGCCGTAAAAATTGCGCGCGGTGACGAAGCCGAAGGGCCGCTGCGCGGCATTGCGACTGGCGAATTCGCCGATGCGTTCGTAGATGCGCGCTTCGATGCGCTTGAGTTCGCGGTAGGCGATGTAAAGGAAGTTGCCGCTGCCGCAGGCCGGATCGAGCACGCGAAAACCCTCCAGCCGGGCCAGCAGCTCCTCCAGCCGCTTCAGCGTCTTGGCGCCCTCGACCTGTTCGCGCCAGGGCTCCACAATCGTGGGGCCGACGATCTTCATGATGTCGACGGGGCTGGTGAAATGTGCGCCATAGGCATGGCGCTGCTCCTTGCCCAGCGAGTGCTCGAAAATGGCGCCGAAAATTTCGGGACGGACCTTGCTCCAGTCGGAGCGCGCGGCGTTTTTCAGCAGGTTGATTTCCGCACTGTCGAGTTCGATGCGGGCCGGCTCGCGGAACAGGCCGCCGTTGAAGTAGTCGACGCCCTTGAAGCGGCCGCCCTGCGTCTTGCCCGGCGTATTCATCTCGACGAACAGGCCGCCGATCAGGTCGTAGGCTTGCGCGGGCGTCGTGCATTCGTCGAGCAGACGGGCGAAGAAATACTTTTCGAGCAGGCCGATGTCCTCGGCGAACAAACACATCAGCGCCTGCAGCGCAAAGCGCTGCGCGGTGTCGCGGTCTATGCCGCGCACCACCAGGCAGTTGAAGACTTCGGCCAGCAGGTCGGCCGCCTGGCGCGTGACTTCTTCATGGTTGTTGCCAAAAGTCGGCGCTGACGGCACGGCGCCGAGGAAGGCCAGCGGCCCCCAGCGTTGCGGCAGGTCGGCCAGGGCGACGGCGTCCACCGGCGCGTCCATCTGCGTCTCGAAATCGTAAATCCAGAATTCGTCGAAGTTGCACAGCACGACGTAACGCGGCCGGCCGGGAACGAGGCGGGTCCAGTAGTCGAAGGCCTGGCGATAGTGCTTCGAGAGGTCCGTGCCGCGCTTCTTCATCTCGACCAGCACGACGGGTTTCCACACCAGGTCGGCAAACGCGGTGCCGCCGCCGTCCTTCTTGACGCGCTCCTCGCAGCTCGCGCCGGCCTCCTTCAGCCCGGCATGGCCGAAGGCGCGAAACAGGTGATCGAGGAAGAGTTGCGCCTCGCCCTTTTCGTCGCCGCGTATGTGTTCGCGGCACCAGGCGACGAAGCCGGCGAGGGTAACGGAAAGCTCAGGGGACAAGGGAGTCCTTCCCTTCCGGCGCGGGTTTGGCTGCGGTCAGCAGATAGCCCGAGGGCGTTTCCGCAAGAAGCAGTTCGCCACCGGCCGTCACCCCCAGCCTGGATAGAACCTCATCGGGAAGGAGCACTCCTGTTTCGCCTTCGACGTCGATCAACTCAAGCTGGGCCATGCCGGCATCTCCTTCGGGCAGGTACTACACGTAAAGCAATCCGAGCCGCTTCGCCGCTTTCGCCAGCGCCTTGTCCTGCGTCGCCAGTGGACATTTGAGCCGCGCCGCCAGTTCGAGATAGGCGGCATCGTAAGTCGTGATGCCTTGGGCCGCCGCCAGTTCCGCAATCTCGACCAGCGGCACCACCCTGCCGTCGGTGGTCAGCGGCAGGTGCGCTGCCCTGGCGAGCAGGCCCCTGGTATCCGTGGCCGCAATGCGCTTGTGCCGCTGCGCGGTGAGCAGGACATTGGCGAATTCGAGGTGCCACAACGCCGGAACGTGCAGCGCAAAACGCGGCAAGGCATCTAGCAGCCCCTCGCTCCAGGG